>DATAHD010000346.1:0-28197 GCA_036263395.1 Rhizomicrobium sp.
TCGGCGCCGCTGCGCGCCTGGATCGTCTCGCGCAGCGCGGCACAACTCGCATCCGGATCGAGCGGCAGCAGCAACGCGCTTTCTTCCTCTTGTTCAATGTTGGATTGATCGATGCCGGCGTTGGCGAGAACCAGACCCAGACGATGCTGAACGATCAGCACGCCCGGCCGCATGCGCAGAACCTCCACCGACTCCGAGAGGATCAGTTCGACCAGTCGCGGATCTTTCTGAACCGTCTCGGCAATCTCGATGGCGCGCGGGGAGGGTGTGACGGACGACAGAACAACACGGCGGCCTTCGGCCTTCGAGACAATCTTCTGCGCGAGCACAACAGCATCGATGGCTGTCGGCTGAAGCCCGGCGCGCGCCAGCCCATCCAGAACCATCGCTGCAAGGTCATCGCCCGGCGCAATGTGCGGAATGTCCGGCAACGCGGTCAGGGTCAATGTGCGCGCAGCACTCATGGTGCGGCTGGTTCTCCAGTGATCCGGATGCCGGAACCCGCGATCTTGTAGCGGCGGTTCAACGTGATGAGCACCGACGTCAGCGCTTCCGCTGCCGCCGAATTCGCGAGCGGCCCAGCGTGCCAGCCGCGCATTCCGGCCGCTTCCGCGAGCGCAATTGTTGTCTCGCATGCCGCTTTGTCGTCGCCGCAGACGAGCACATCGCAGTCGATGTCGTGATCGAGATCGTGCAGATGCTGCGCCGAAATGTTCTGGAAGGCGGAGACGACACGCACGCTGTCTCCCAACGCTTGCTGCAGCGCGACGACGGCAGAGCCACCGGCGGGAAGCTGCACCGTTCCCACCTTCGGCGGCATCAGCGGCACTGTCACGTCGATCAGGATTTTGCCTTGCAGCTGCGCGCGGGCACTTTCGGCGACCGCGCGCTGCGCCGCATAGGGCACGGTGAGAATGGCAATCTCTGCGTTCGCCAGTGCCGCTTCATTGCTTGCGCCGTCGATCCGCACATCATCGAGTTTGCGGCTGAGATCGGCTGCACACTCAGCGGACTTCGCAGCATCGCGGCTGCCGATGGTGACGCGATGACCGGCGCGCGCCCAGCGCAAGGCAAGACCGCTGCCTTGCGGGCCGGTGCCGCCGAGGATCGCGAGCGATAGGGGATCGGCCATGATTGCTCAGACCGCCTGTTCCAGCGCAGGACCGCGTTTGCGCACCGGCGTCTGCACAACCGCGCTCAGCGGCTGCGCTGCAAACGCGGCATCCCGCCGCTCAGCCGGCACATCGCCGTAGAGTGTCGAGCGTTGGCGCGGCGTGCGGCCCATGCGGCGGATGAGTGCCTCCATCGCCTCCGGTGGCAACTCCTGCCCGTGCCCCGCGCCGGCGGCTTTGGAAATGCTCTCGTTCATCAGCGTGCCGCCAAGATCGTTGGCGCCATTTTCAAGACACTGCCGCGCCCCTTCCGGTCCCATCTTCACCCACGACACCTGGATGTTCGGAATGAGCGGATGCAGCGCCAGGCGTGCAACGGCGTGCATCAGAACCGCTTCGCGATAGGTCGGCCCCTTGCGCGCGCGGCCCTTCAGATAGATCGGCGCTTCCATGTGCACGAAGGGCAGCGGCACGAATTCCGTGATGCCGCCGGTGCGCGCCTGCAACGTCCGCAGCCGCAATAGATGCCGCGCCCAGTGCACCGGCCGCTCGACATGGCCGAACATGATCGTCGATGTCGTGCGCAGCCCGACGCCGTGCGCGGCTTCGATCACCGACAACCACTCGCCCGTGCTTAGCTTGTCGGGGCAAAGGACCGCGCGCACCTCGTCGTCGAGGATTTCGGCGGCGGTGCCGGGAAGGGTGGAAAGACCCTCCGCCTTCAGCCGCATCAGATAGTCGGCCACCGGAAGGCCGAGCGTGCGCGCCCCCTGCATCACCTCCAGCGGCGAAAAGGCGTGCAGATGCATACCCGGTGCGGCGCGGCGCACACTCCGGCAAACGTCGAGATAGGTCTCGCCGGTGTAGCGCGCATGAATGCCGCCCTGCATGCACACTTCAGTGGCGCCGCGATCCCATGCCTCGGCAACGCGGCGCTCGATCTCACCGGCATCGAGATCATAAGGCTCGCCGCGCAAATTCTCGCTCATCTTGCCTTTGGAGAAGGCGCAGAACTGGCAGCGATAACCGCAGACGTTCGTGTAGTTGATATTTCGATTGACGACATAGCTTACCACGTCGCCGTTCACGCTCCGGCGCAGCGCGTCGGCCGCCGAGCAGACGCGCGCAAAATCCGCACCGCGCGCCCCGAACAGCGCGACGATCTGATCCTCGCACAGCGCTTTTCCCGCGCTCGCATCGTCAATAGCGCGGGCGATCTCTGCATCGGCTGTTGTCCGCGTGCTCCGCGGCACGTGCGGCGGCGTCGTGGAGAGCCCAGCGGCCCAGTCGTCCTCGCGTGCGAAGCCTGCGGCATCGCTAGCGTCCAGCACCGCCGGCATCACCTGCGCATCGAGCCAGCGCGGCCCAACAAACGCCGGATAAACCGGCAAACGCGGGACCAGTGTCTTTCCGGCACGCTCCGTGTTGCGGCGCAGATCGTCGAGGTGCGGCCACGGCGCTTCCGGATTCACATGATCGATCGTAACCGGCGAGATGCCGCCCCAATCGTTGATGCCTGCCGCGATCAGCGCCGGATAGTCGTCGGACGAAAGATTGGGCGGCGCCTGGATGTTCATCGCCGGCCCGAACACGATACGAGCAACCGCAATCGTCCAGAGCAGATCGTCGAGCGCCGGTTCATCGGCCTGCGCCATCTTCGTGCCGGGCTTGGCGCGGAAGTTCTGGATGATGATTTCCTGCACATGCCCGTATCGCAGGTGCAGATCGCGCAGCTGCAGCAGCGCGTCCACGCGCTCCGCCCGCGTCTCGCCAATCCCGATCAGGATGCCCGACGTGTAGGGAACGGCAAGCTCGCCCGCGAGCCGGATGGTTTCCAGCCGCGCCGCCGGCACCTTGTCCGGCGAGCCGTAATGCGGTCCGCCCTTCTGGCACAGCCGCTCCGATGTGCTCTCCAGCATCAGGCCCTGCGAGACCGAGACGCGCCGCAACCGTGCGATCTCTTCGCGCGTCATTGTCCCCGCATTCACATGCGGCAGCAGACCGGTTTCGCGCAGCACCAGGCCGCAAACCTCTTCGAGGTAAGACAGCGTGCTGCTGTGCCCGAGGCTCTCAAGCTCCGGCCGCGCGACCGCATAGCGCCGCTCCGGTTTGTCGCCGAGCGTGAACAGCGCCTCGCGGCACCCGGCCGCCGCACCGGCGCGTGCAATCGCCAGCACGGCGTCCCGGTCGAGATAAGCCCGCTCGCCGCGCCGCGGCGGATGCGCGAAGGTGCAGTAGTGGCACACATCACGGCACAGCTGTGTCAGCGGGATGAACACCTTCGGCGAATAGCTCTGGACCTGTCCATGTCCCTCATCGCGCAACGCGGCCGCCTGGCGCATCAGCACCGGCAACGCCGTGTCCATGAGGTCCTTCACATCCATGCCCAACATTCCTTCGCCTGCCGCGCGTTCAGAGCGTGACGCGTGACGAGTAGGCGCCATCGATCAGCATATTCGCCCCGGTCGTGAAAGACGATGCGGTGCTGCTGAGGAAAACGACTGCCTTGGCCACGTCTTCCGGCGTCGCCATGCGGCCGGTCGGGATCGCACCCAGATAGGTTTTGTACATCTCGGGGTTGGCCTGCTCGATCTGATTCCAGATGCCGCCTTCGAAATAGACAGGCCCCGGCGAAACGGTATTCACCCGCACATGCTTGGCGGCCTTCTCGTAAGCAAGGCCTTTGACGAACTGGATCGGCGCCGCCTTCATGGCCGTATAGGCGTTGGCATACTTCGCTTCGCCGGCGCCCGCGGACGAGACGATCACCACACAGGCATCACCCGTCTCGGCGGCGGTGGCTTCCAGAAACGGCATCGCCTCGGTCACCGCCCGAACGGCGCCCAGAACATCGATCTGAAACGCGGCCTGCCACGCCTCTTCGGAATTGCCATCGCTCATCGCACTGGCATTGATGACGAGAATATCGAGCCCGCCATAGGCTTCGCACACGGTGCGCACCCAACCTTTCAGGCTGTCCCCATCGGCGATGTCTACCGCACTGCCGCAGACCCGCACGCCGTGGTTTCCGTAAGACGCGACGGCGTCGCGCACAGCGGAGGCTGAGCGCGCGCAAATACCCAGGTCCACGCCCTCGGCAGCCAGCGCATCGGCGATGGCGCGGCCGATGCCGCGTGTCGCGCCGGTGATAATCGCCCGTTTGCCTTTGAGCCCCAGGTCCATGCGGGTTACTTCGCGCGCGGTTCGCGCGGCAGGCCAAGGCCTTGCGTCGCGATGATGTTGCGTTGGATCTCGTTGCTGCCGCCGGCAATCGTGATCGACACGTTCTGGCGATAGAGGAAGTTCACCGCGCCGATCGTGTTGTCGACACCAGCGTCGAAGGTGAGGGCGCTGTCCAGTCCCATCAGCTCGTCGCCGAACTCGCACAGCCGCCGTTCGACTTCGGTGCAGAACGTCTTGATGATCGATGCTTCGACATGCATGTCCATACCGGACGCCAGCTTCCACGCCGCCACGTCCTGCAACAGCTCGGTGCCTTCGACCTCGACGGCGAGCTGACCGATGCGCTCGCGCACCCACGGACGTTTGGCATAGGGCTCGCCGTTCTTCGGGTTCTCTTTCGCCCACGCCGCCAGGCGTTCCAGAAGAATGCGGAAATGCGCATAGGCGATGCCGCCAAAGCGGTCGCGGTCCATCGTCTCGCGGATCAGGTCCCAACCCTGGCCTTCCTGCCCCAGCAGGCGGTGCTCCGGCACGAACAGGCCGTCGTAGAAGGTGGAGCCGACAGGCAGATGCGTCATGGTTCGCTGCGTTAGCGCCTGAAACCCCTCGCCCTTGGCATCGACAAGGAAGATCGAGATGCCACGCCTGAGCGGCGCATCGCGATCCGTGCGCACCGCCAGCGAAATCAGCTCATCGTCGTAAGGCAGGCCATAAAGCTTCTGGCCATAGATGCGATAGCCGCCCGGCACGCGCTCGGCGCGGGTCTGCATATTGGCAAGATCGGATCCGGCCGATGGTTCGCTGAAGCCGAGCACGAAGTTGATGTTGCCGGCCGCGATGCGCGGCAAAAGCTCCGCCTTCAGCTTCTCATTGCCGTGCGCGATCAGCAGCGGCCCCAGCACGTTGGCGATATAGAGCGGGAAGGGCGCCCCGACCCGGTTCATCTCCTGGCTGAGGATGTAGTGCTCCATCGGCCCGGCGGACCGGCCGCCGAACTCTTTCGGCCAACCGAAGGTGACGTATCCGGCTTCGGCACAGCGGCGGCGAAACGCGGCTTCGCGCGCAAGGTCGGGCGCGTCGCGGCCGCCGTTTGCGCTCGGCGGGCCCCATTCGCTTTCGGCAAAGGCGCGAACCTTGGCGCGAAACGCCTGCTCTTCGGCGGTGAAAGAGAAATCCATCGGTCTATCCCAAGAGCGCTGTGGCGAGGCGCGCGCGATGCTCATGCGCTGCTTCGTAATGGCTGCCGAGTGTGATGACGGCCTGGTACATCAGCTGGATGACGTGATCGCCGGCGAAGCTCACGCCGCCGAATATCTGCATCGCCTCGCGCGTGATCTTGCGCACTGCATCGCAGTTCCACGCCTTGGCGCGCGAGGCGGCGGCAGAGAAACGTTCGGGATCGCGTTCGGCGGCGGCGCGCAGCACCAGCACGCGGCTCACCTCGCTCGCGATGCGCATGTCGGCGGCTTTGTGCTGGATCGCCTGAAAGCTGCCGATCGGGCGGCCGAACTGGATGCGCTCCTTGGCATAATCAACCGCCAGCTCCAGCGACCGCTCGCCGATGCCCTGAAGCAGACCGGCGCAGGCAAACGCCCCGAAATCACGCAGCGCGTCGAACAACGGCCGCGCCGGGCCAAGGCTCTGCGCATCCGCTCCGCCAAAGCGAACGTCGTACAGCGGCTCGCCGCGAACGCTCGCCAGCTTTTCGCGGCGGACGGCGGGATGCGCCATTGCAACGAGATAGGCCTGGTCATCGAACTCGCACAGCAAGTGCGTGACCGTATCCGCCCATGCCACCGGTTGCGCGTGACCGTGCAGCCGCCCGCGCGCGATGGCGGGGTGGCTTCGCATCCGGATGGCCGGCACCGGCATGATCGACATCTGCGACGCCGCGATCTCGCTCGCGAGTGCGGGATCGATGCGTGCGAGCGCGAGCGCTGCCGCCACCGAAGAATGCGCATAGGGCGAGAGACATCCTGCGCGCCCCATCTCGATCAGCAGCAGCAGGGCATCGACCGCGCTGCCGTCATAGCCGCCGATGTCTTCCGGCAGCGCCACCGCATTCCAGCCGAGTTCGCCGATCTCGCGCCACAGCGCGGCATCGAACGTGTCGTTCAGCAGGAATATCTCGCGCATCCGCTCCAGCGGATAAGAGCGCGCGAAGAAGCGCTGCGCCGAATCGACGAGAACTTTCTGGCTGTCGTTGAGTTGAAGGTCCATGCGCCCCGCGTGCCCTTCAGTGAAACGCCGGGATGACGTTCTGCCCGATCAGCTTGATGCTCTGCATGATGTTTTCATGCTGCAGCGGCCCAACCTGCTGGAAGCACATCAGCCGGTCGACACCGATATCGCGGTAGCGCTCCATCTTCTTCCGGCAGGTTTCCGGATCGCCGATGATGATGGAGTCATGCTTGCCGAGGATCTCGTAGATTTCCTCGCCGGAGGTCTGCTCGCCGCGGCCCAGCCGTCCGATCAGCGCCATGGCCTCCGACTTGTTGTCGGATTCCTCCGACACCTTGCCGGCAAACCCCGCGCCGCCGGTGTCCGCCACCGGTACGGAGCCCGACTGCATCGCCTTCATGTTTTCCTGCAGTTCGAAGAACCGCACCATGGTGTTGATGTACCAGGCGCAGGCTTCCGCCGCGCCGTTCTTGATCGCCTGCGACGTTGTCTCGGCGCAATGCACGAACGTGAAGATCGCAACCTGGTTGTTGACGAACGACCCGACCGGCGTCGCGTTCGCGATCTCGCTGCGATAGTTGCGGATCATCTCCGCCATGGATTCCACCTGCGTTAGCAAGGTGACGCCCAGCACGCCGACGCCGTTGCGCGCGGCGATGCGGAATGAGGAGTCGGTCGAGGCCGACATCCACAGCGGCGGATGCGGCGGCTGATAGGGCCGCGGCCGCACCCGTGCGTTGTTGATCTCGTAGCGTGCGGATTTCCACGAGAAGCTGTCCTGCGTGAACATCTTGGGGACCATCTCCATGGTCTCCTGCGTGATCGCTTGCGCCTCGTCGGGCTTGACCTGCATCAGCCGCCATTCGGGAATGGTCGAACGGCCGAACCCGAGCTCCAGCCGCCCGTTGGACAGATGGTCGAGCGTCGCGGTGCGCTCTGCGATGCGGATCGGATGCGCGAACGGCGCCAGCACCACGCTGTGCCCGATACGGATGTCCTTCGTGCGCTGCGAGATGGCGGTCAGAAGACATTCGGGCGCCGAGCTGTAGCTCATCTCGCCGGCGCAGTGATGCTCCACCTGCCACCAGCAGCCGAAGCCCATGCGGTCGGCGAGCTCTGCTTGCGCCAGCGTTTCCTGGAAAAGCTGATGCTCGCCTTCACGATCGAGCTCGCCGGCTTTTTCCACCTCGCAGAAGATATCAAGCTTCATAATCTGTCTTTCTGTTCCAGTTCTTTGAGTCTCAGTCGCGTGCGATCACGCCCGCGGTCTTCAGGTTTTCGATGTCGTTCGGTGTCAGGTTGAGCAATTCCCCGAACACGTAGCCGTTCGCTTCGCCCAGCGCCGGCGGCCCGGCCGCGATGTTGCGCGGCGCCTCGGACAGCGCGTAGGGAATCCCTTCGATCTGCATCTCGCGGCCGCTCGGCCAATGCGTGAACGGCTGAAAGAAGCCGCGCGCCCGCAAGTGTTCGTCGCTTTCCAGAACATCCCTGGCGCCCTGCACGATGGCGGCTTCGACACCAACGGCCTGCAACCGCGCCATGACCTCTTCGGCGTTGCGAAGGCTTGTCCATTCCTCGATCAGCGCATCGGTCACGTCGCGCCGGCTGCTCTCGCGCAGACGCGCCGCGATCAGCGGCAGGTCGGTGTGGATGGTCTCAACAAGGGCGGCAAACTGCGCGTTCGTCCACGTCGCGATGACACACCAGTTGTCGGCGCCTTTGCAGCGGTACGCGCCGTGCGAAACGGCAGCGAGATTGTCGTTGCCGAGCCGCTGGCGGTTGGTGCCGTTCACCAGCGCCTCGACCAGCACCTCCGCCATCAGCGAGGAGCCCATCTGGAACAGGCTGAGATCGAGATGCTGCCCCGCGCCGGTTTCCTCACGGTGGCGCAGCGCGGCGAGGATCGCAAAGGCGGAGATCATGCCCGCCGCCTGATCCGTATAGGTGTAGCCCGGCATCAGCGGCGTGCTGTCCGCCTCGCCGATCTGATCGTAATGCCCGGTCAGCGCCAGAAGCGTCTGCCCATACGCCACGCGGTGTGCGTAAGGCCCGTCCTGACCGAAACCGGAGATCTGCGCCATCACGATGCGCGGGTTCGCCTGCGCAAGCTGCGCATAGCCGAGGCCGAGCCGGTCCATGGTGCCGGCCGTGAAGTTGTCAACCACGACGTCGCTGTACTTCACAAGCTCGAGCAGAAGGTCCTTGCCCTCCGGCTTCTTGAGGTCGAGCGTCATGCTGCGCTTGTTGCGGTTCAGAAGCGCAAAGGCGGCGCCGCCTTCCGGTGCCGTGCTCACACCGTCGAGCCACGGTCCGAACGTGCGCACCGGATCGCCGGCGCCCGACGATTCGATCTTGATCACCTCCGCGCCCTGATCGGCGAGGAATCGCGTGCAGGCCGGGCCTGCGATGACCCAGCTGAGATCGAGAATGCGGTAGCGCGACAACGGCCGCGCCGCCGCTGCGGGAGCCGCCTGACTTGCCGGCGCCTCCACAACGGGAAGGGCGCTCGCTTCGGCATTGTTCGCGCCGACATCGGGTGCGGCATGTGCCATGCGGAACGGCGTCAGGCTCGCGTTGAACGGAGCCCCGGGCAGCGTGACGGTGCCGAGCGCGGGATGGTCCAGCGCCCTGAAGAACCCGGCCGCCTTCAGATGCGGGTCCTGCGAAACCTCCAGGCCGGTCTGCAGCGCTGCGATCGCGATCCTGCGCCGCTGCCCCTCGGCCGCCAGCGCGTGCTTGGAATGTTTGCGCGACCATTCGCAGAGAAGCGCGTCGATCTCGTCGCGCGCCAGCGCACGTTCGGCGCCGTTCTTGAACCGCTCGATCGCCAGGCGCGGATCGCCGACCCAATCGACCAGCGCATCCCAATGCTGCGGTTGCAGCGCCACCAGCGAGATCCAGCCGTCATTCGCCGGAAACAGGCCGCAGGGAAATGCCGCCGTCGGATAGAGCCGCCCGCCGCGCGCCGGTTCTTCCTTCGTGAATTGATAGAAGAGAGCGCCGCGCTCCATCTGACCGGCGACGGCTTCTTGTGCCGAGACATCGATGAGTTGCCCGCGCCCGCTCTGCTCCCGCGCCAGCAGCGCGACCATCACGGCCGAGGCCGCGGTGTAGCCCGCCATCTTGTCGCCGACATCGCCGCCCGCGCGATAGACGCGCCCGCCCGGCTCGCCCGTTGTCGACATGCCGCCGCCCATGGCCTGGGCCGAAAGATCGCTGCCGGCAAACTGCGCCCGTGGCCCTGTTGCGCCATAAGGTGTCAGCGCCGCCCAGATCAGGCGCGGATTGTCCGCCCGGCATTGCGCCGGCCCGATCCCCTGCGCATCCAGTATCGACGGCAGGTCTTCGCTGAGAACGACGTCGGAGCTCTTTGCCAGCTTGCGGAAGGCGTTGCGGCCCTCGGCGGTGCTCAGGTCCAGCACCACACTCTTCTTATTGCTGTTGTGCGCCACGAACGGGAGGCTGACGCCCTGGGCAAATGGCCCGACGCGGCGGACCGGCGCGCCGTCCGGTGGCTCCAGCAGCCAGACCTCGGCGCCCATCCCGGCCAGAAGCAGGGCGCCGTACTGGGTGCGCGCGCCCGGCATCTCCAGAATCCGAATGCCGTCCAGCGCCCCACGCATACCGACTGCCAAGCCTCAAAAAGTGGTTGTTATTTTTACGAATAGTAGCCATCAGTGATAATAATTCAACGCCCATCGTCTAATTGATCGTATTTTATTACGAACTTCTTGCGCATTGAATGTTCCGCGCGTTAGCATCCCTTTGCCGCAAATCTCAGACGGCAAAAACGGGAGGGGCAGAAGCACTCGGTTTGCAAGGCGCACATGCGCAGCCGCCACAGCGTGGCTGAGAAGATGTGTGTGCCTGTGTTCGCCGGATGCCGAGCGCCGCAAAGCGTCACGAAGGGGAGAACGACATGCGCAGCAGATATGTGGGCGTGTTGCTGGCGAGCAGCGCCATCGCGAGCCTGATGACCTCGGCCGCACGGGCCGACGGCATCGAAACCGTTACCGTTACAGCGGAAAAACGCGTCGAAGACGTGCAGAAGGTGCCGGTCGCGGTGACTGCACTCGAAGGCTCGGCCCTCGACCAACAGGGTATCATCGGCTTTGCCGATCTCGGCACCCACGTGCCGTCACTCAGGTTCGGCAACAATCCGACCGGCGGCGAAAACGCGATCACGCTGCGCGGTATCGGCAGCCAGAACGTCACCAGCGGCGGTGAATCGCCGGTCGCCTATAGCGTCGACGGCGTCTACCAGGCGCGCACGACGGCGGTGGATCCGGAGTTCTACGACATCGACCGCATCGAGGTGCTGCGCGGTCCGCAAGGCACTCTCTACGGCCGCAACTCGGTCGGCGGTTCGGTGAACGTCATCACCAACCATCCGACCGATACGTTCGCCGCATCGGGCGATGCAATGTTCGGCAACTACTCGGCCTGGACATTGCGCGGCTTCCTCAACACGCCGCTGATCGACGGCGACACCAAGGTGAATGCCCGCATCACCGGCGTCTGGTCGGAGCACGATCCTTATCAGCAGAATTTCTCGACCACCGCCGGCCACACCAACGAAGCCGACGGTCAGGATCTCCTGATGCTGCGCGGCCAGGTCGAGGCCGATTTCTCGCCCGACGTCACCTTCCTGCTGTCCGCGTACACGATGCAGAACAACCGGCCGGTGGCGACGAAACTGGCGTGGGGTGAAGCGCCGCTCGCCAATCAGGGCCGCTTCGTGGGACAGGTCTACGATCCCAACCCGCGCCACACGGACTCGGGCTTCCCCGATACCGCCACCTACTGGAACAGCGGCGTGTCGGGCACGCTCACCTGGAATCTCGGCTTTGCGACACTGACCTCCATCACCGGCTACACCGATGGCAAGTGGCGCAGCAGCAACGACTCCGACAGCGTCTCGCTCGATCTGTCCCGCACCGATTTCTGGACGATGCGCAGCAAGCAGTATTCGGAGGAAGTCCGCCTCGCCAGCAACGATGGCGATAGTCCGCTGAAGTGGATCCTGGGCTTCTTCTATTTCGACGAGAAGGTGCGCCAGGATTATCTATTCACCGACACCGGCCTGAACGCGCCGTTCGGCACCGGCTTCATCTTCGCGAACGGTGGCGACATCGACTCGGAATCCTGGGCGCCGTTCGGTCAGATCGACTTCGATCTGTCGAAGACCTCCGCCGGCATCCCGCTCACTCTGACCGGTGGCCTGCGTTACTCCACCGACCGCAAGCACATCGCGGACTTCCTGGACTATGCGATCCCGGATTTCGCGTTCGACTTCGTCCAGTCCAAGGACGTGAGCCACACGTGGTCGCAGCTCACCGGCAAGGTGGGCGCCGCCTATCAGGCCAACGACGACACGATGATCTACGCCAACGTCTCGCGCGGCTATCTCGCGGGTGGCGAGCTGATGGGCAACTTCCCGGGCATCTACGATCCGGAAACCGCCACCGCGTATGAGGCCGGCCTCAAGACCCAGTTTGCCGACAACCGGGTCCAGCTGAACCTGGCCGCCTTCTACACGCGCATCAGCAACATGCAGGTGTTCGTGCAGGACATCGCCGGCTCGCGTATCGACAACGCCGCCAGCGCCCGCGTGAAGGGTCTCGAAGGTGAGGCGATCTTCCTGCCCACCGACGAGCTTCGCTTCAATGTCGCCGTCTCGCTGCTCGATGCGAAGTACAACGCGTACTCCACCATCGACAATCGCTATGCCGGACCGGCGCCGGGATGCGATCCGGTCACGCGCCTCTGCGACTTCAGCGGCCACCGCCTGGTTCAGACACCGAACTACACCATCGATGTCGGGGCGCAGTACACCTTCGACACATCGATCGGCACATTCACGCCGCGCGCCGACATCTTCTTCTCGGGCGATCTCTACTTCCTGTCGGCCAACACGTTCCGCGACCGCCAGGGCGCCTACACCCTCACGAACCTGAACATCCGCTGGGATGCGCCGGACGAGCACTGGTTCGCCAGCGCCTTCGTGAACAACCTGTCCGACGAAGACATCATCTCCGGCGACGGCGTGCAGTCCAACACCATCGGTCTCGGCTTCGGCATGGACAACTACACCTACATGCCCCCCCGCACCTTCGGCCTGCGCGTCGGCATCAAGACGTAAGGGGTGGCTTAGCGGCGAGCGTGGAGCGCCACTCTCGCTACTGCCTTTGAGCCACGGTCCGTGTTGCAGAGCGCAGATTTCTGGTCCACCCGCTCATGCCCCTGAGTGTTGATGGTGATTTTTCACTAGTTACGCGCCGCGGCCACGAGATGAACTCGGTCCGCGGGTACAGGCGCGCGCGTTTTTTGAGAACGAGTACCCGCAAGATATCTTGGCTAAGGTTAGGAACGGCCAAGAACTCGAAAAAGCTGACCACGTTCGATCTCAGATTGCTCTTCAGAAGCGTGGGTGGTTCGCCGCAACTTGGCCCAAGGAACTTGGAGGAACGGGCTGGACAGCGCGGGAGCGCTTTATATTCGATGAGGAACTAGAACGTGCCAACGCGCCCGCAATCATTGCGATGGGGGGAGTGATTTATCTCGGTCCGCTCGTTTGCCAGTACGGCACTCCGTGGCAAAAGGAGAATTGGCTCCCCAAAACGCTCAACTCGGAGATTTTCTGGGCCCAGGGATATTCTGAAATTGGATCGGGATCGGACCTTGCGAGCCTCGCCACGCGAGGTATGCGTGACGGTGACGAATACGTTATCGACGGCCATAAGATTTGGACCACGCAAGCGCATTGGGCGGATTGGATTTTCTGTCTGGTCCGCACCTCGAACGAACAGCGAAAGCAGGAGGGCATTTCCATCGTCTGTGTGCCGATGAATTCGCCGGGCATAGCCGTTCACCCAATCATCGGGATAGACGGCAGTCACCACCTAAACAAAGTTACGTTCGACAACGTCAGAGTGCCCGTTGCATATCGAATTGGTGAGGAAGGTCGCGGCTGGTCGCTGGCAAAATTTGTCCTGAACAACGAGCGGCTCTCATACGCCCACATCGCGCGCAAACGAGTAGACGTCAAGCTTTTGAAAATGCTGCAAAGAAAATATTCGGCGGGGGGGATGACGACGGCTTCTCTCAAAAAATTGCGGCATATGAAGTAGGATTGGAATCGCTTGAGATATCGGTTCTACGAGTCTTGACTGGGGCATCGGATGGTTCGGCGGCAACTTCGCGGATCAAAATCGAAGCGACGGAGGGTGCCCAAAGGCTGACCGAGTTGTTTATTGAGCTTTGTGCATACTCCGCGTTTCCGATGCTCGCGCGGGATGCTGACGATTGGTCAGCAGGCCTCGGTGAGCACATTCATTCCTCGGTGCCGCTGAGGGCGTCGTACTTATTTACGCGCGCTCAGTCGATTTATGGCGGTTCGACCGAGATTCAGAAAGATATCGCCTGGAAGGGAATTAGTTGACTTGACGCTGATGGCGGTTGCGTTCGCTCGTGTGGTCCAGTTCTCGTTCGCCGAGCGCGAGGACAGTTGGAGGCACTTAACCCTATTCATTCCGACAGTGTGAAAAACATATTTCACACTAAGTCGGTCAACACTGTGAGTTACGGCGGTTTGTGGACGCAAACACCGGGCGAACCTGACGACAAGAATGAGCGGCCGTCGCCGGCGGATCACAGATCAATTCAGTACTGGCCATACGATCGCCCCAGCGGGGTTTGCCGATGGTCCATCTCAGCAGTGGCGGTGCGCCCATCGGTATCTGGAATGCTTGAGAGAAGTTGCCCCGTGATAGCTGGCAAACGGACCCGACCTGCGCGACGCAAACCCCCGCCTTCCATACAAGCACGCCGTTCAAACCCGTATTCGAGGACAGAGTTGATCACGAACTCGGCTAAATTCTTCGCGACGGGATGTTTCGCATCAAGCGCCCCCCGTCACCGCGATCACCTGTCCCTGAATGAATTCGGCTTCGGGGCTCAATAGGTATTTTACGAGCGAGGCGTAGTCGCTGTCCTGGCTTTCGCGGCCAGTCGGATTGCCTCGCGCGGCGCGTTCGACCAGCTTTGCTGCTGCATCCTCGCCGCCGACCATTTTGGCGACCGACGTCGTGTGGACAAGTCCCGGAGCAATGGCGTTGATGCGAATGCCTCGGGGGGCAAGCTCGGGAACGAGATAGAGTATGAAAGCTTCCGCCAGCGCTTTGGCCGGTCCGAGGGCGCCGTAGGTTGGCGAGATCACCCGCCGCGCGCCACCGCCCGATACGAAGATGATGCTGCTGCCGCGCGAGAGAAGCGGGAGCGCTTTCTGTGTGAGGTACACCAGGGACAGGC
Organism: Rhizomicrobium sp.; assembly: GCA_036263395.1. Classification (GTDB taxonomy): domain Bacteria; phylum Pseudomonadota; class Alphaproteobacteria; order Micropepsales; family Micropepsaceae; genus Rhizomicrobium. Next base: position 14,787 of record DATAHD010000346.1, read on the forward strand.
CGTTCGTTTGTACTGCGTGGGTGATGCCTTCGAGGTCGCCGCCTAGCAGCGTCGTCGGATAGATCATCGCCGCGCCGTGCACGATGTGCAGGGTGCCGCGATGGACGTGCGCGGTTTCCTCGATCAACTGCGCGCAACCGGCGATCGTGCCGGTGTCCGCGCGGACCGTCACCGCGGCGATGCCGTTCTCGGTAAGTTGCGCTTTCGCCGCGGCGGCCGCGGCGTCGTCGCTATGATAGGCGAGGACGACCGGGTCATCCTTCTGGGCAACGTAACGAGCAATGGCGAAGCCGATGCCTTTAGTGCCGCCGGTTACGAGAAGTGTCATCGTGATGCGCCCGATTGCAAGTCTTGCAAAAGCGTGACCGGTTGATGGCTGCGCGTCAATTGTCGGGGCGAACCGTAACTCATATCTCTTGCACGGTTACCCGCTTGACAAGTGATTTTATCTTTGTAAAATATACAAAACCGATGATCGGGGAGCGCCATGAAATTACTGTGGTTTCACCTCATGCCCTACGGCGCTCTGCCCGAGGACTTCACGACCACGCACCGCAGCGTCTGGGTGGATGTGGATCGCAAGTTGTTCGATCCCGTCGCTGCACATCAGATGTACAATGACTATCTCGATGAGATGGAGTTCGCAGCGGAAGTTGGATTCGACGGCGTTTGTGTCAACGAGCATCACGCCAATGCCTACGGCATGATGCCGTCGCCGAACATCATGGCGGCGACGATGGCGCGGCGCACGAAGAACGCAGCCCTCTGCATCATGGGAAATTCGTTGGCTCTCTACAATCCGCCGATCCGTGTTGCAGAAGAGATGGCGGTGCTGGATATCATCTCCGGCGGCCGCGTCATCGCGGGCTTTCCCGTTGGAAGTCCGATGGATACGGCTTATGCGTACAGCCAGAATCCGAGCATGGTGCGCGAGCGCTATCACGAGGCGCACGACCTGATAAAGCGTGCCTGGACGGCGGAAGAACCGTTCGACTGGAACGGCCGTCACTATAAAATGCGCGACGTGAACGTCTGGCAGCAGCCGGTGCAGAAGCCGCATCCGCCGGTGTGGATCCCGGGTGGCGGTACGATCGAGACGTGGGAGTGGGCCGCGCGCAGCGACTATCTTTACAACTACCTCTCATACTACGGCTACAAGCTCGCCCTCCGTACGATGGATGGCTACTGGAAGAAAGTGAAAGAGGTCGGGAAGGAGCCCAATCCCTTCCGTGCCGGCTTCCTGCAATTCGTCGGCGTCGCCAACTCGAAAGAAGAAGCGATCGAGCTCTATCGCGAGCCGGCTGAGTACTTCTACAACCGCTGCCTGCACGTCGATCCCCGCTTCACGGGACCGCCCGGCTATGTCTCCGAAGGCAGCATTCGGGCAAACTTGCAGTCGCAGGTCGCCGCCGCCGCGAGCGCCGCCCAGGACCGCTATGCCGGTGTGCTTTCGCGCATCAAAACCACGATGGAGGGCTTCGTCGAGAAGGGCTACATCATCGTCGGCAGCCCGGATGAGGTCGCCGATCAGCTGAAGCAGGTCGCGCTCGATCTCAATGTCGGCAACATGATGGTGCTGCTGCACTACGGCAACATGAAAAAAGACGTGGCCATGTACAACACGGAGATGTTTGCAACGAAGGTTGCGCCTCAGTTGCGCGGGCTGTTCGAAGACAAGTGGGAAAACCACTGGTGGCCGAAGGGCATGGATCCCGCAAAGCGCGCCCGGCCCCACGTTCAACGCGCGGAGGCTGCGGAGTGAGCGATCTGACCGAGCGCAACGTCACCGTCAACGGCCATTTCTGCCGCGTTCTCGCAAAGGGCGATGGTCCACTGCTGGGCTATCTCGGCGGCCTCATCGGTGTGCCGCGATGGACCCCGTTTCTCGACGAACTCGCGAAGACCCATCGCGTGGTTTGTCCCTCGCTGCCGGGTTTTCCCGGCGCGACCGGTTACGAAGACCTCGACAATCTCGTCGATTGGCTGAGTGCGACGCTCGATCTGCTTGAGGCGTCAGGCCTCGCGGGCGCGGATCTTGCCTGTCACAGCATCGGCGGCACGTTGGCGGCGGAGGTCGCGGCACTGGCACCGGGATTCGTGAAGCGTCTCGCGCTGCTTGCGCCACTGGGATTGCATGAAGCGGCGTTTCCGATTCCGCATTTCTGGGCACGCAAGAACGCCGACTTCCAGGCGATGCTTTGCTTGAATCAGGATGAGCTCAGCCGGGTTCAGGCAGCACCTGAGGGCGAGAATGCCGTTGAATGGAACATCGTGCTATCACGCGCCAACGCGGCCGGTTCGCGGCTTTTGTGGCCCATGTGCGATCTCGGACTGGCCAAGCGCTTGCATCGCATCACCTGTCCGACGCTCGTCACAATCGGGACGGAGGATCGCATTCTCTCGACGCGATATCTGGATGTCTTTGCGCGGGGGATTGCCGGTCCGGTCACCGCGCGACAGTTGGCAGGGGCAGGACATCTGATCGATCTCGACGCGCCCGAAGCCCTGGCTGAGCTGGTGGTGTCGCACTTCACCTCGGTGGAGCGGCGCCGGGAAAGCTCGGCCGCATGACGCCGCGCCTAGTACCGCTGGACGATGCGCAGATGAACGAGGTGCAAACCGCACTGGTCGCGCCCTATGCCGTGGATGGCCGGGTCGACAATGTCTTCCGCACGGTCGTCCGCTATCCGGAGCTCATGAAGCGCTGGCTTCCGTTCGTCAATCATGTGCTGCTGAAATCAGCACTCTCGCTGCGCCAACGCGAGATACTGATCTTGCGGACGGGCTGGCTGTGCCGGTCGGAATATGAATGGGCGCAGCATGTACGGGGCGGAAAACGCGCCGGGCTCAGCGATGCCGATATTGCGTGCATCATGGCAGGCGACGGCCTTTCGGGCGACGAGGACCTTCTGCTTTGCGCGGCCGATGAGCTGCATCGCGACAACCGCATCGGTGCTTCTACCTGGGCGGCGCTCTCGCAAATGTTCAGCGAGCAACAGCTGATGGATATCGTTTTCGCTGTAGGGCAGTACACGATGGTATCCATGGTTCTGAACACGCTCGGGATCGAAGTCGATGAGAACCTGCGCGGCTACCCGCCTCTGCCTGCGAAGGCGGGCTAGGGCTTCATCAGCCGGCGAATACCCGCTAGCATTAGAGTTTCAAGCGCGTCGGCTTTCAGCACTGAAAACGCGGTCGAGTACTTAAGACCGATGTCCATCGCGCGCGCGAGCTCGGCCGCTGTCTTTGGTGTCAACCCGTCGGCGCAGCCCGCGCGCTCGAAGAATTGCTCCATGATGGCATGCATCTCGGCATCGAAGACGGTCTTGATCCGCTTCATTTCCGGTTCGTGCATGGCGACGCCGAATATCTCGACGATCACCGCGAGTCCCGACTGGCTGATGCGCGCATTGCCGAAGTGAAAGCGCGCGAAGCTGACCAGCCAAGCTTCCGGATTATCGCACGGAATAGCGCGAATGCGCTCGACGAGATCTTGACAGAGCTGTGCGAAGTAATCCCTCAGGATGGCTTCCTTGCCATCGAAGTAATAGCGAATGTGGCTTGGCGACATTCCCGCTTTAAGTGCGATGTCCGTCAGGGACGTGCGGGCATATCCTTGTTCTCTGATGCATTGGTGGAGCGCGCGAACGATCGCGCGCCGCCGACCGGTACTCGCCTCGCTTGCCGATTCCCGGAGGAGGCTGTTGGTCATGGTTCTTGACTCTCTCTTGCAATTTATAAATTATACAAAATATACGACGAAGCCAATGGCTTTGAATCGGGGGTGGCCATGAAATTCGGAGTGTTCTACGAGCACCAGCTGCCGCGGCCGTGGCATGAGCGCAGCGAGTACGAGCTGTTGCAGAATTCGCTCCAGCAGATCGAACTCGCCGACCGTCTCGGCTACGACTATGCTTGGGAGGTGGAGCATCACTTCACGGAGGAGTATTCGCACTCCTCGGCACCGGAAGTGTTTCTCGCGGCTGCAAGCCAGCGCACCAAGAATATTCGGCTCGGCCATGGCGTAGTGCAGCTTCCGACCAATCACATTGCGCGTGTGGCAGAACGCGTCTCGACGCTGGATCTGCTGAGCAACGGCCGCGTCGAATTGGGCACCGGCGAAGGCTCCACAACGACGGAGATCCATCCTTTCCATATCCGCTTCCGCGACAAGCGCGAGATATGGGAAGAGTCGGTCAAAGCGCTCATCCCCATGTTCACCGAACATGGTTGTGAGTTTCACGGTCAGTACATCGATTTTCCGCTGCGCAACGTGCTGCCGAAGCCGCATCAGAAGCCGCATCCGCCGCTCTGGGTCGCCTGCTCCAACATCAACACCATCGAGATGGCGGGAAGCCGCGGCATGGGGGCGCTCGGCTTCCAGTTCGTTTCGCCGGAAGCGGCGACGGCATGGGTCAATCGATATTACCTCAACCTCACCACCAAGCTCGACAAGCTGGCCGCCTACACGACCAATCCCAACATCGCGATGGTGTGCGGCTTCATGTGCGCCGAGACGGACGAACTGGCGATGGAGAAGGCGTCCGGATGGACCTTCTTCATTTTCGCGCTGCAGTATTATTCTCAGAACGGCTACGCCGAGCCTGGCAAGCTGAATATGTGGGACAGATATCAAGAATGGCGCGAGACCCCGAAGGCGCAGGAGGCTCTGCGCACCGGGCTCATCGGCTCTCCCGACACGATCCGGCGCAAGCTGCGGGAATACGAGCGCACCAATGTCGATCAGGTCATTCTGCTCAATCAGTCGGGAAAGACGCGGCATGACGATATCTGCGCCAGCCTGGAGCTGTTTGCTCGCGAGGTGATGCCGGAGTTTCACGCGCGCGAAAGCGAACATCAGGCATGGAAGCGCGGTGTGCTCGCAGGAGAGATCGCGCTCGAGGCGTTCGATACCGCGCAGCATCAGCGCTACCTCGCGCAACCGGAGTCGCACGTCGCGCAGAGTCAGAACGCCAGTACGCTGAAGAAAATGCTCGAGGAGCGAGACCGGCTCAAAGCGGCCGGCGGCTGAAGATTCAGCTGCGGGCATGGTGCTTCGCATCCAGCAGCAACAAACACGAAGCAGGGAAATGCTATTCGAAGGGGAGTTGAATATGCGAAAGAACATACTGTTTGGTGCTGTTTCTTGCGCGGCACTTCTGACGCCGATCGCCACTCATGCCGAAGGCATCGAAACCGTCACCGTAACCGCCGAGCGCCGCGAAGAATCTCTACAGAAGACAGCGGTAGCCATCACGGCGCTCGATGGAGACGCTTTGGCACGGACAAATACCCAGACCCTGGAAGATGTGTCCAAGCTGGCGCCGAACCTGACGTTCAATCGAACTTCGAATTTTGTGCAGCTCACGATCCGCGGCATTGGTTTGTCGCAATACAATCTTGGTGGCGAACCCGGCGTGGCGGTGTACGTCGACGGTGTGTATATGGCGCGACCGTTCGGCCTCGACTCCGTGCTAAACGATCTTGCCCGTGTCGAGGTCGTGCGGGGGCCGCAGGGCACGCTCTACGGCCGCAACGCGACAGGCGGTGCGATCAGCCTCATCAGCAACGCGCCGACCGATACGTTCGAAGCGCATGTCGGCGTGACGGTTGGAAATTACGGGCGTATTCAGGCGGAGGGTGTCCTAAACGGTCCCCTCAACGACAGCGGCAGTATCCGCGGACGCCTGAGCCTGCTCAGCGACCATCACGACGGCTACACCGATAATCTGGCAAACGGCAAAGGCGTTCAGGATCTTAACGAGCATTCCGGCCGTGGCCAGCTCGCCTTCGATCTCGCGTCCAACGTGACCCTGACCCTGGGGGCCGACTACACGGCCGAGCACGACTCCGGCCCGATTTTCAAACCAGGCACCATTACGCCGTTCCCGCTGCCGGGCGCCGTGCCCGGCACGGTATTGCCGATGGGTTTCGCACCGGCCTTCGGTGGCCAGGTCTCCGCCGATCCGTGGAAGGTCTATCTCGATGGTCCGCAGCACTATGTCGTTCAGGGCTCCGGTGCCAGCGCCAAGCTGGTTTGGGAGATGGATGGCATGACGCTGACCGCTCTAGGCGCCTACCGCGACACACGGTTCCACCTTCTCGGCGACTTGGACGGTACAGATGCACCGCTAATCCTCAACGAGGATCTGCGTGAACGCGCCAACGCGCTTAGCGGTGAGTTGCAACTCGCTTCCAACACCGACGCGCCGTTCCAATGGATCGTGGGTGGCTTCGCATACCGGGAGCACGGCTATCTCGATTATCTATTCCATATCGGCCTTTTTGGAACTGATTTGCACGACCTGGCACAACAGAACACGACCTCTTATGCCGTCTTCGGCGAAGGCAGCTATCGCATAACCGATGCACTGAAGCTCACGGTTGGCCTACGCTACTCCAACGACGACAAGTCCCTCGACGAATCCAATGAAGTGTTCGGCGTCATCGGCTTCAACACCACCGGAAAAAGTTGGGGTGCTCTAACCCCGAAGTTCGTCCTCAGCTACGACGTTGACGACGATAAGATGCTTTATGTGTCGGCAACGCGCGGCTTCAAATCGGGTGGTTTCAACGTCGGTGCCCTGCAGAAAGCGCCGTACAATCCTGAATATGTCTGGAGCTACGAGGCCGGCCTGAAGAGCATGTGGGCGGACGGACGTTTGCGGGCCAACGTCGATGTCTTTCACTACGACTACAGCAATCTGCAGGTAACGCAGTATGCGATTGGCAAGACGATCATCACTAACGCGGCGACCGCCAAGGCCAATGGCGTGGAAGGCGAGTTCACCGCCATTCCTATCGACGACCTCACGCTGAACGCGACAGTTGCGTATCTGGATGCCACATTCGACAAGTTCAGCGGGACGGACACCTTTCGCCCGCTGCTAGGCGTACTGAACCTGCACGGCAACAGTCTGCCGCGCGCACCCAAGTGGCAGGCCGATCTCGGTGCTCAGTACGACTTCCAGCTCGGCAACGATGCGGTTCTAAGCGCCCGCTACGACTTCACCTATTGGGGCAAGGAATACTACAACGAGTTCAACACGGGCTATGCGAGCTCGCCAAGCTATACGCTCTCTAACGCTCGTATCTCGTATGAGAGTGGCGACGGCCAGTGGCTTGTCGCGGCCTATGGCAAGAACCTGTTCAACAAGGCGGTGCTTACCAACGTGACCGTGTCCGCGATTAACGGTGGAACGATAGTTTCGTATGGCAATCCGCGCACGTTCGGCGTCCAGGTCAAATACAACCTTCAATAATGGAAACCGCGAAATGGCTCTGATGCCCAATTCATCCTCGAAGTCTCTGGACATCCACGGTTCGGTGCGTGCCGGCTTCGGAAAAGTGCGCGATGCGTTCATCGACAACTTCTCAACGCGGCATTCCTGTCACGAGACAGGCGCGACCTTCTCCGCGTATGTGGGCGGCGAACCGGTCGTGCATCTTTGGGGCGGTTACGCGGACAAGGCGCGCACGACGCCGTGGACCGAACACACGGTGGTGAATATGTTCTCGTCCACCAAAGGTGTTGCGGCGGCGTGCATTGCCATGCTGAACGGCCGCGGCATCATCGATTACGACGCGAAGGTCACGAAGTACTGGCCGGAGTTCGGCCAGAACGGCAAAGAGAACGTCACCGTTTCGCAGATGCTTTCGCATAAGGCGGGTCTCAGTGGTCTACGCGAGCCGACCACGATTGACGACGTTTGCGATGTGCCGCAGCTGGTAATGAAACTCGAGCGCGCGGAGCCTTTGTGGGAGCCAGGGACGAAGTCCGGCTATCACGCCATCACCTGGGGACACCTGGCCGGCGAGCTGGTGCGACGTGCCACAGGCAAGTCACTCGGCACCTTTCTGCGTGAGGAATTTGCCGGTCCGATCGGAGCCGATCTCTTCATCGGTCTCAAGAAGGACAATGGGAAGAACCCGATCGCCGAGATGATCCGCGCCACCGGAGAACAGACGCAAACGCTCGCTGAGATGAGCGAGATTCTGAAGCTGACGCTCGGCAATCCCGTGATCGAGGCGGAAGTCGCCAATGAACCGCGTTGGCAGGAGTCGGAAATCCCCGCAGCAAACGGGCAGGGCAATGGCGAAGGGCTGGCACGTCTCTATTCCGTGCTCGCCAATGGCGGCGTATTCCAGGGCCAGCGCTACATCGCACCGGATGCGATCGGCAGAGCAACGCACGAAGTTTTCCGCGACGTCGATATGAACCTTGGCAAGGTCATCGGCTGGGGCGCCGGCGGCTTCTTCCTCAACAACGACCTGCATTGGTATGGTCCGAACGACGAAGCATTCGGTCACAGCGGTTGGGGCGGCTCGTATGGTTTCGCCGATCCGAAGGCGCGGATCGGTGTTGGCTACGTCCCCAATCAGATGGACACCAACCTGCAAGGCGACCCGCGCGCGATGCGTCTGATCGAAGCGCTATACGACTGCATTTAGGGGTTTTGTGGACACAAGAGAGCGGAATCACCTATCGTTTCGTGTCATCCAGACGCGATACCGATGCGGGCAGCTTTCTTCTCCAATGAGGCGTTCAAGAAGTCCGACGATCGTCGCGGCAAGATCGCCTTGGCGATGGACGCCTGTATCCGTGAGAAAGGCTATGCCGCAACGACTCTGACCGACATCGCTGTCCGGGCGCACATGTCGCCGAGCCATATCCGGTACTATTTCGAGACGCGCGAAGAAATACTTGAGTTCTATCTCGGCGCGATCTGCGATCAGATCATCGCCGATATCGACGCGATCCCGCGAAAGACGCCGGCGCAGTGGATCAAGGACTTCATAAGCTACTTCATCAGCAATCCGGAAATGAACCGCACCACAGTCATGCTCTTGGTCGAGATTTTTGCTGTCTCCGCGCATAACGCGAAGCTGAGGAAGATCAAAATCAGGTACGACGATTTTGTCCGAAAGACATTTGTCGACTTCTTCAAGTGGGTAGGGACCGCTCCTGGCATCGACCCGAACGATGCCGCCTACCGTCTCTGGGCGCTTGAAGGCGGAATGAAATTCAATTCGATGTTTCAGTCTGACTTCTCAAAGGAGAAGGCCGGTAATATCTTCGAGGAAGAACTGAAGCGTTTGTCGGGGCTCGGCAAGGATCGTGCGTCCAAGAAGTAATAGTCAACTCCAGTAGCAGCAAGGTTCACCAGAGCGAACAAGACGTAACTAGCACAATTCGGGTGGGGCCTAAAATAAGTCCGATTTAGGTATCACTCAGTGTCATTCATGACTTTGGCATCGCTTTGCACTCACCGCGCGTGGTTTAGAATTCCCCAGCAATCGTCGGTTTGCTGCGCGATCGGGTGTCGTAAGTCGCAAGTAAGCAGCCCTGTGCCCTGTTTCGTGGCTAGTCCGCACCCTAAGCGATGACCGTTGTTACGCAAGCGCAGAATGCCCAGCCCAGCTGCGCTTGGAGACGGCCAATCTGTCGAACATCACTGTATTCGGCCGCAGGGGCTAGCCCCAAGCTTCGGCACTACCGCTTTCACCCACGGGATTCGTCATCCGGACTCGGCTTACGGCTTCGAGAAAACGCATTCGTCTTCTCGGAAGCCGAATGCTCAAGGGGCCCCTGATTTGGCCTGCGAATATTACTTGCCAGAAAGAAGGTCCGACAAAAGCGCCCAATAGAACCACAGCGCAAGAGATATTCCGATAATTGCCGCGACAACCAATTTATCTCTCAATGAGACCACCTGCGCGTTGTTGTTTCGCACTGACTATCGGATCACGGGACGCAGGGACGCTCGGTGGCACACGAGCGACGAGTTACAGAATAAACCGCGATCCGGACCAAACGCCGATATATCGGGCGCCTCCACACCAACCAATTCGCAACGGGTGCCCGTTTTGAACGGAAGGCCCGGTCTCACGAACCGGGCCTTCCTCAGATTTAAAACTCCATATCACCCATGGAAGGCTGAGCGGACGCCTTTTCCCGCTTCGGCTTTTTCGGCGATGAGCGCTTCGGTCGTGACCAGGAGCGATGCCACCGAGGCAGCATCCTGCAGCGCTGTCCGGACCACCTTGGCCGGGTCGATAATGCCGGCGCGGACGAGATCTTGATACTCACCCGTGGCGGCATTGTAGCCCCAGTTATAGTCGGTCTTCTCCAGCAGTTTGCCGACGACGACGGAGCCATCTGTTCCCGCATTCTGGGCGATCTGGCGCGCAGGCACTTGGATCGCGCGGCGCACGATCTCGACGCCAGCACGCTGGTCGTGGTTCTCGGGCTTCAGCGTCTCAAGGGCTTTGAGCGAGCGCAGCAGCGCGATACCGCCACCGGGCAGAATGCCCTCTTCGACTGCAGCGCGCGTCGCATGCAGGGCATCATCGACCCGATCCTTCTTCTCTTTGACCTCGACTTCGGTCGCGCCACCGACGCGGATTACAGCAACGCCGCCGGACAACTTGGCCAGCCGCTCCTGCAGCTTCTCGCGGTCGTAGTCGGACGTCGTTTCCTCGATCTGGCCACGGATCTGGCTGATGCGCGCCTCGATCTCCTTGCGCTTGCCCGAGCCATCGACAATGGTCGTGTTGTCCTTGTCGATCGCGACCTTCTTGGCCCGGCCCAGCATATTGAGCGTGACGTTCTCAAGCTTGATGCCGAGGTCTTCCGAGATCGCGGTGCCGCCCGTGAGGATCGCAATGTCCTCCAGCATCGCCTTACGGCGGTCGCCGAAACCGGGCGCTTTGACCGCGGCAACCTTCAGGCCGCCGCGCAGCTTGTTGACAACGAGCGTCGCCAAAGCCTCACCTTCAACTTCTTCGGCGATGATGAGGAGCGGCTTGCCCGACTGCACGACGGCTTCCAGAACCGGAAGCATGGCCTGCAGATTGGAGAGCTTTTTCTCGTGGATGAGCACGTAGGGCTCTTCAAGCTCGACGCGCATCTTCTCCGAGTTGGTGACGAAGTACGGCGAGACATAGCCGCGATCGAACTGCATCCCTTCGACGACTTCGAGTTCGCTTTCGAGGCTCTTGGCTTCCTCGACTGTAATGACGCCTTCGTTGCCGACCTTGGCCATCGCATCGGCCAGGAAGCGGCCGATTTCCTTGTCGCCGTTGGCGGAGATTGTGCCGACCTGAGCGATCTCGTCGTTGGCGCTGATCTTCTTCGCGCGGCTCTTGAGATCCCGGACCACGGCATCGACAGCAAGGTCGATGCCGCGTTTGAGATCCATCGGATTCATGCCAGCCGCAACCGACTTGGCACCTTCTTTCACGATGACCTGCGCGAGCACCGTCGCGGTCGTGGTGCCGTCGCCGGCGAGATCATTCGTCTTGCTTGCGACCTCGCGCACCATCTGGGCGCCCATATTCTCGAACTTGTCTTCCAGCTCGACTTCCTTGGCGACGGTAACGCCGTCCTTGGTGATACGCGGCGCGCCGAACGATTTCTCGATGACGACGTTGCGGCCTTTCGGTCCCAGCGTGACCTTCACCGCATTGGCCAGAACATCCACGCCCCGGAGCATCTTCTCACGGGCCTCGCTTGAAAACTTGACTTCTTTCGCAGCCATTTGCCTTTCACTCCTTTCTAAAGCTCAAACAGCCAAGGCCCCGATCAGGCGGCCTTCTTGAAAGACGCGACCGTCTCAATCACGCCCATAACGTCGGACTCCTTCATGATCAGAAGGTCTTCCCCGTCGATTTTCACTTCGGTGCCCGACCATTTGCCGAACAGCACCCGGTCTCCGGGCTTGAGCTCGGTCTTGATCAGTTCGCCCCGGTCGTTGCGCGCACCGGGGCCGACGGAGACGACTTCGCCCTCCTGCGGTTTTTCCTTTGCGGTGTCCGGGATGATGATGCCGCCAGCCGTCTTGTGGTCGGCTTCGATACGGCGCACGACCACGCGATCGTGCAAGGGACGGAAATGCATGCAGATCCTCCAGTTGCAAAACTACGGTGTCTAAGGCCCAGCTCCCCGCCGGGCGATCTTCGATCTAGAGCGCGTGCTGGCAGTTTCAAGAGAGGACTGCCAAATTTTTTCACTGAAAAAAACCAAGCAACGGCAAAGACTTGCTAAGGCACCGATGAGCGGGGGCTTGCATAACGTGAAGCAGTCCCTTTAGCGTTTAAAGCGAAGCCGTTGTTTTGAGGACCTGATGGTTTCTACGTCGTTTCGAGTTCAGCTTGAGGGCTATGGCCTTACCACCGCAGAGATTCATTACCGTAGGCCGGATCATCCCTCGCTTCTGCAGCTTTACGTTTGGCAAGAATATGATCTAGCGCCGCTGTTTCCCGAACTGTCAGCCTTCCTCGACCATTGGCAGCGAGAATTAGAAGGGATTCTGCACTCGGTCCGGGTCGCGCATAACCGGCTTATTGGTCCCAAGGAATGGTCTGCCGTTGGGGGCGTGATCCAAATTCACTAAGCCTGGCACTAGGCGATGTAGAACCGTGAACTCCGCACAAGTGATCTGTTCTGCCAGGGCTTGATTGATCGTGAGAGTCCTCCCGCAAAGATGCATTCGCCATTTAGGGAAGTGCCTGTCGGACACCGTCAAGCACGAACTGCACTGCAAGTGCTGCTAGCAAAACCCCCGATATACGCCCTACGACATCCGAACCCGTTTTCCCAAGGATACGAACGAAGTGCTCGGAGAGGAGCATCGCGGCATAAGTCAGACCAAGGCACATCAACAGCATGGCAAAGATCATAACCTCAAAAACGCCGCTCGTGCCTTGCCCCATAAGAAGCACCACAGCCGACAAGCTCCCCGGCGATGCAATTATAGGAAACGCGAGAGGGAACACGGCTATGTCACCGGGTCCCTCCGCTTCGAGATGCTCCCCCTCGCTGATGGACGAAAGTCCAGGGCTTGAAAACGTGAGAGTGAGCGCTTGCAGGAACAACAATATTCCTCCAGCAATACGGAATGCCGGCAGAGAGACATGCAGCAATGACAGCACGGTATCGCCAGCAAGACCGAAGAGCAGCAGCAACAGGCCTGCGATAACGACCGCACGCGTCGCAAGACTCGTTCGATGCGCGCGGTGAATCCCCGCCGTCAGGCTTGTGAAGACCGCCGCTGTTTCAACTGGGCCTATCGTCACGATTAACGTGACGAACGCTGACCACAGATTCCAACTGCTCTGCATGCTCGCTTTTGGCTACTCGGCTTGAGTGTCGTTGGCCGGATGGCGCCGCAGAGACTTTCCGCATAAGCGTTCGTGATCGCGATCGAGGGTGTGCAATGCGTCCATCGCTTCATCGAAAGTGACGGCCGTTCGCGACCAGGGGGCGATCCGCAGCGTTGGTAGGGAATCCACCGCACAGGCATCTGAGACCCACGCCGATAGTATGGCTCGTTTTTCAGGAATGCTCAGGGTCGCGTCGGCAAGCACGTCCCTAGGATAGCGGTAGAACCTTGATGGCTGTAACAGCCGG
>DATAHD010000347.1:0-4438 GCA_036263395.1 Rhizomicrobium sp.
TTGCTGCCGGCGCTTCACGCATTGCAGGCCGAATACGGTTTCATCCCGAACCCGGCCATCGCGCTGCTCGCCGACGTCTTCAACATCAGCCGCGCCGACGTGTACGGCGTCGTCACGTTTTATCACGACTTCCGCACCGACGGCCCGCCCGGCCGCCATGTGCTGAAGCTCTGCCGCGCCGAAGCGTGTCAGGCCGTCGGCTGCAACACGCTGCATGCCGACGTGCAGAAGCATCTCGGCATCGGCTGGCATGAAACGACAAAAGACGGCCGCTTCACCCTGGAGCCGGTGTTCTGCCTCGGTCTCTGCGCCAGCGGCCCATCCGGCATGCTCGATAACGAGCCGATGGCGAAGCTGGCCACAGAGAAGCTCACCGCGCTGCTGGACGCGCTGGAGCCATGACCCGCGCCCGCCTCTCGCAAGACGCCGCCGCCATCGCCCTCGGTGCGAAAGCTGTCGCCCGCGCGCTCGCCGAACACAACGTCGAGACTAAGCTCGTCGGCTCTCGCGGCCTGTTCTGGCTCGAGCCGTTGCTCGAAATCGAAACCGCGCGCGGCTGGCAAGCTTACGGTCCCGTCACCGCGAGCGACATATCCGCGATCCTCTCAGCCATCGCAGCGAACACGCCGCACCCGCTCGCGCTTGGCAACATCGAAGATCATCCGTTCCTGAAGAAGCAAACCCGCCTCACCTTTGCGCGCTGCGGCACCATCGACCCGGCATCCGTCGGGGACTATGCCAGCACCGGCGGCTTCACCGCCCTCAAGCGCGCCATCGAATTCGGCCCCGCTGCCGTCATCGAGGCCATTACGCAATCCGGCTTGCGCGGCCGCGGCGGGGCCGGCTTCCCGGCGGGCATCAAATGGAAGTCGGCCGCCGACGTAACCGCCGCGCAGAAATACGTCGTGTGCAACGCCGACGAAGGCGACAGCGGCACCTATGCAGACCGCATGCTGATGGAAGGCGATCCCTTCCTCCTCATCGAAGGCATGACCATCGCCGCGCTCGCGATTGGCGCGACGCGCGGCTATCTCTACATCCGCTCCGAATATCCGCACGCCATCGCCGCGATGACCAAAGCCATCGCCGCCGCGCACGATCACAAAATCCTCGGCGACAATATCCTCCGCACACAGCACGCGTTCGACATCGAAGTCCGGGTCGGCGCCGGTGCCTATGTCTGCGGCGAAGAAACCGCCCTGCTGGACAGCATCGAAGGCAAGCGCGGTCAGGTGCGCGCCAAGCCGCCGCTGCCGGTGCACAAGGGCCTGTTCGGCAAGCCGACCATCATCAACAACGTGCTGACCTTCGCCGCCGTGCCGACCATCCTCACCCACGGCGCCGACTTCTACCGCGACTTCGGCACCGGCCGTTCGCGCGGCACCATGCCGATCCAACTCGCCGGCGACATCAAACATGGCGGGCTGTTCGAAACACCTTTCGGCCCGACGCTCGACGAACTCGTCAACACCATCGGCGGCGGCACCGCCTCCGGCCGCCCCATCCGCGCGGTGCAGGTCGGCGGCCCGCTCGGCGCCTACTTCCCGCCGTCGCTGTTCGACACACCGTTCGACTACGAAGCCTTCACCGCCCGCGGCGGCCTCATCGGCCACGGCGGCATCGTCGTCTTCAACGACACCGTCAACCTCGCCGAGCAGGCGCGCTTCGCCATGGAGTTCTGTTCCATCGAAAGCTGCGGCAAGTGCACGCCCTGCCGCATCGGCTCCACCCGCGGCGTCGAGACGATCGACCGTATACGGATGGAGCCGGACAAGACAAAGCAGATCGCCCTGCTCCGCGACCTTTGTGATATCATGAAGTCGGGCTCGCTCTGCGCCCTCGGCGGCTTCGTGCCGTATCCGGTGCTGAGCGCCCTCGATCATTTTCCTGAGGACTTCGCATGAGCCTCATCGAAGACATCGACTACGGCACGCCACCGCGCGCGGGCGCGAACGTGCGCCTGAGCATCGACGGCAAATCCGTCGACGTACCCGAAGGCACCTCCATCATGCGCGCCGCCCAGATCGCCGGCACGCAGATCCCCAAGCTCTGCGCCACCGACAGCCTCGAAGCCTTCGGCTCCTGCCGCATGTGCCTGGTCGAAATCGACGGCCGCCCCGGCACGCCCGCCTCCTGCACCACACCGGTCGCTGCCGGCATGAAAGTCCGCACACAGACCGATCGCCTGAAGAAGCTGCGCCGCGGCGTGATGGAGCTCTACATCTCCGACCACCCGCTCGACTGCCTGACCTGTGCCGCCAACGGCGACTGCGAGCTGCAGGACAGGGCCGGCGCGGTCGGCCTGCGCGACGTACGGTACGGATACAAAGGCGACAACCACCTCGCCGACACCAAAGACGAATCCAATCCGTACTTCACCTACGATCCGTCGAAGTGCATCGTCTGCTCACGCTGCGTCCGTGCCTGCGAAGAAGTGCAAGGCACCTTCGCCCTCACCATCATGGCCCGCGGTTTCGATAGCCGCGTCGCCCCCGGCCCGACAAAATTCTTCGACTCCGAATGCGTTTCCTGCGGCGCCTGCGTGCAGGCCTGCCCCACCGCAACCCTGATCGAAAAATCCGTCATCGACATCGGCCAGCCGGAGCACAACGCCGTCACCACCTGCGCCTATTGTGGCGTCGGCTGTTCCTTCACGGCCGAAATGCGCGGCGAAGAAGTCGTGCGCATGGTGCCGTTCAAGGACGGCAAGGCCAACCACGGTCACTCCTGCATCAAGGGCCGCTTCGCCTGGGGCTATGCCCAACACCGCGACCGCATCCTCAAACCCATGATCCGCGCCAAGATCACCGATCCGTGGCGCGAGGTGTCGTGGGACGAAGCCCTCGCCCACACCGCATCCGAGTTCAAACGCATCCAGGCGCAATACGGCCGCGGCGCCATCGGCGGCATCACCTCGTCGCGCTGCACCAACGAAGAGACGTACCTGGTCCAGAAGCTGGTGCGCCGCGTCTTCGGCAACAACAACACCGACACCTGCGCCCGCGTCTGCCACTCGCCCACCGGCTATGGCCTCAAGACCACCTTCGGCACATCGGCGGGCACGCAGGATTTCGACTCTGTTGCCGATGCCGATGTCATCGTCGTGATCGGCGCCAACCCAACCGACGGCCACCCCGTCTTCGCCTCGCGCATGAAGAAGCGCCTGCGCGAAGGCGCCAAGCTCATCGTCATCGATCCTCGCCGCATCGATCTCGTGCGCATGCCGCACATCGCCGCTTCGCATCACTTGCCGCTAAAGCCCGGCACCAACGTCGCGGTGCTCACCGCCCTCGCCCACGTCATCGTCACCGAAGGTCTCGTCGCCGAGAGCTTCGTGCGCGACACCACAGACCTCGCCACCTTCAGCGAATGGGCCGCCTTCGTCGCCGAACCGCATCACAGCCCGGAGGCAACCGAACAATTCACCGGCGTCCCCGCGAACGATCTGCGTGAGGCCGCGCGCCTCTACGCCAAAGGCCCGAACAGCGCGATCTACTACGGCCTCGGCGTCACCGAACACAGCCAGGGCACCACCGCCGTCATGGCGATCGCCAACCTCGCGATGGCGACCGGCAACATCGGCCGCCCCGGCGTCGGCGTGAATCCGCTGCGCGGCCAGAACAATGTGCAGGGCTCGTGCGACATGGGCTCCTTCCCGCACGAGCTCCCCGGCTATCGCCACGTCTCCGACGACGCGACGCGCGCACTGTTCGAAGCCGCGTGGGGCGGCACCATCGATGCCGAACCGGGCCTGCGCATTCCCAACATGCTCGACGCCGCAGTCGAAGGCACCTTCAAGGGCATCTACATTCAGGGCGAAGACATCCTGCAATCCGATCCCAACACGCGCCATGTCTCCGCCGGTCTGTCGGCGATGGAGTGTGTCGTGGTGCACGATCTCTTCCTCAACGAAACCGCCAGCTACGCGCACGTCTTCCTCCCCGGCTCCACCTTCCTGGAGAAAGACGGCACCTTCACCAATGCCGAGCGCCGCATCCAACGCGTGCGCAAGGTGATGGAGCCGAAGTGCGGCAAGGCTGATTGGGAAACCACACTCGCCATCGCCGAAGCGATGGGCGAACCGATGCACTACGATCATCCGTCACAGATCATGGACGAGATCGCGCGCCTGACACCCAGCTTTGCCGGTGTGTCCTATGCCCGGCTCGACGAACTCGGCTCGATCCAATGGCCGTGCAACGAGAAGGCGCCGACCGGCACGCCCGTCATGCACATCGGCGGCTTCGTGCGCGGCAAGGGCAACTTCGTCCTCACCGAGTACGTCCCGACCGACGAAAAGATCGGTCCGCGCTTTCCGCTGTTGCTCACCACGGGGCGCATCCTCAGCCAGTACAATGTCGGCGCCCAGACGCGCCGTACCGCGAACGTCGCGTGGCACACCGAAGACCGGCTCGAGATTCATCCCAACGATGCCGAA
>DATAHD010000348.1:0-6014 GCA_036263395.1 Rhizomicrobium sp.
CAAAGCCACAGGCAAAGCAACCCGATGGCGGGGATGAGGCCCGTCACGATCAGCGCAAATCCGATTGTTCGTCTCACGGCCGTGCTAACTCCCATTCCTGGATCGTTACTGAATGTGCGCCGAGGGCCTTACGATGCGAAGAATTGATATGCTGCCGCCAGTGCAAATCCCAGAGACATCGCTGTTAGAAATCCGACACCCACAGCGAAGGTTTTTGGGTTGTCATCGCGGGTGATCGGATGCATCAGCCGGGGAATGTTTATTGTCCCAAACAGGAAGTCTCCGGCGATCACCGCTTCATAGGCAACCCACGCGAATACCGCTGAGAACAATATGCAGATGCCCATAGGTTAGACGGCCCTCTTTGTTCGACGGCGCGCGATCTTCGCGCGCGAGGATTGGCGGAACAAGGCCGCCGGCCATCGCCAAATCCAAGTTGTCATGGCCCGGCGAATGCGGGCCACCCAGGTGATATCTACTCCCATGTCGTCATCCCGCTTCATGCGGGTGACCCAATTTGCTTTTCGCCCACGTTGGTTGGGGGCACCAACTGGGTGGCCCGCATTTGCGGGCCATGACAGGTGTGGGGTGTGTGACGTGCGGTATGATGTGTGCGAGGCCATGATTACGCCGCGCGTTCTTCCCGCACAAACGTAAGCAGGATCAAGCCTCCCGCGAGCAACACCAGCAGGGACGACATGCCGATGCGCTGGCTGTGGGAGGCTTGGGTGACGATGGCTACGAGTTCTGGGCCCAGGAACGCCGTGATCGTGCCTGAGAGGGCATAGAGGCCGAAGAACTGAGACATCTTTGCGATGGGGGCGAGGCGGGCCATCATGGTGCGGGCGATGCCGAAGACGGCGATCACGGAGGTTGAGGTCGTGATCGCGACGGCGGCGTAGACCAGCTCCGGCAGCGTCTTGAAGATCGGCAGGCCGGTGAGCGGCACCGGGTCGAGTGTCATCACGAAGAACAGACTTGTCGGCGTGATCGAGATCGCGAGCAGGAGGCCGAGCGCGGCCGTACCGATGCCGATGAAGATCGCGGTGCGGGCGCCGAAGCGGTCGGACAGCCAGCCGCCGAGCAATGCGCCGCCCATCGAGACCAGCGACAGCAGCAGCGCGTAGATCGTCAAGGTCAGTGCATCCCACTTGAACACGCCGGCGGCATAGATCGAGCTGAAGATCATGATCGTGACCTGGCCGTCGTTGAACAGCATACGCGCCAGCAGGAATGTCGCGACGTTGCGATAGTGCTTGAGGTCGCGGATCGTGCTCCACACTTCGCGCAAGGCCGAGACGATGGCGTCGCGGGCGCCGGCGCGATGTTTGCGCACGCCGTCGGGCGTGAAGAGGAATAGCGGCAGCGCGAACACGAACAGCCACACCGCCGAGATCGGGCCGGAGATGCGGCTGTTCTCGT
Source organism: Rhizomicrobium sp. (assembly GCA_036263395.1). GTDB lineage: Bacteria > Pseudomonadota > Alphaproteobacteria > Micropepsales > Micropepsaceae > Rhizomicrobium. The sequence continues at coordinate 1,423 of DATAHD010000348.1, forward strand.
AGCGTGCGGGATCGATGCCGAAGAGCGGATGCGCGGGCACGAAGCTCCAGTCGACCGAGCCGGGCAGCATGAAGGCATAGAGCAGCAGTGAGAGGCCAAGCATGGTCGATGCCTGCGCCAGCGCGACGCCGAGGCCGGAGAGGAAGCCGACGCGATCGGGCGGCGATACCGACGGCAGCATCGAACTTTGGAAGATGTCGCTGAAATTGTACGCGATGGTGTACAGCACGAGGATCGCGGCGCTCCAGAACAGGCTGAGGCCCGCGCCGCCCGGCATCACCCACCACAATGCGATGCTGGTCGGCACCATGATGCCGACGAACAATGCGAGCCACGGTTTGCGGCGGCCGCTGTTATCCGCAATGGCGCCGAGGATGGGGCCGAGCAACCCGGTGCAGAGACCGGCGGCGGCGTTCAGGTGGCCCCACAGCGCCTGCCCCGCGACCGGATCGCCGACGACGGTGTTGGTGAAGTAGGGCGCGAAGATGAAGACGACGATGGTGCTGCCACCGAAGTCGCGCGCCCATTGGAACAGCGCCCAGCTGATCTGCCCCCAGCGGCTCGCGGCCGGCGTTCCCGCCACCGAAAGCGTTGTTCCCTCTGCCGCCACCGCCCACCTGTTTTATAACGAGCGCTACAAAACAGGGATCGGGCGGCGGCGTCAACGCACACGGGTATCAGACTGTGAAGTCGGTCTTGTCCAGATTGGAAAGATGCTTGGCGCCGTCGAGTTCGAAGACGTAGTCGACGCCGGACTGATAGCCCGCAACACCGTTGGCATCGACGACCAGGAAGGTGTGACCGGATTCGTCTCCGGCGGTTGGCGTGAAGAGCACCGCGTGATGCGCCCCGAGATGTGCCGCATCTGCGGCGGCGGCGAGGTTCGTGTCGAAGTTCGTACTGGAAAGTGCGCCGCTCGCAATGGTGGCGTCGATTTTCGTCACGGCCGTTGGCAGCTTGATGTGATCGGCGTTGTGGAAATCGAAGCCCTGCAAGGTGTCGAACGCCGCACCGGTGGATTCGTTTGCGCCGCCATAAACGAGAAGGTCGTTGCCCGCATCGCCGGACAGCACATCCGCACCGAGGCCGCCTTTGATCGTGTCGGCACCGGCACCGCCCTTGATGATGTCGCCGAGAGCGCCGCCGGTCAGCGTGTCGTCGCCTGCGCCGGATTTGATCGTCAGGTGCCCATCCGTTTCGGTAGATGCATTGAAGACCAGCTGATCGCTGGCCAGCAGCGCACTCGCGTTGACGGTCAGCGTGGCGCCGGCCTTCACCGTGTTGTTGTGGGTGATCATGCTGTAATCGTGGCCGCTCGCGAGGGTCATGGTTTCGATGCCGCGCATCGTGTTGGCGCCGAAGGTGAGGTTGTAGTCGCCGTTGAGCGACACGACGTCCTTCTGTCCGCCGCCGTTCAGCGCGTCCTGTGCCGTCAGATTGGCTCCCATAACGATCTGGTCGGCGCCCTTGCCTGTGTTGATGGTGTCGGCGTCGCTGTTCGCCGTCACCGTGTCTTTCGCCGTTGTGCCGACATACTTGTCGATCGCGGTGCCGTAAGCGATGCAGAGATTGTTGGTCAGGCCGTCGCAGCTGCTGAACGTGCCGGAGTTGAGATCGACCGTCGCATCGGTCGTGAAGCCGGAAAGGTCGAGTGTGTTGTTGGTGCCGGTGCTGAAGATCGTCACGATCGGATTGACGTTGATCGTGAAGTCGTAGAAGCGCGCGATGTCGCCGGTGATGTTGGTGTTGAAACCGAACGTCTGATTGCCGCCGAGCGCGGAGGTGGTCGGTGCGCCGTACAGCTGCTGCAGCGCGACGATGTCGAGCGCCATCATCGTGGTCGGCGTGTTGGTGTAGCCGTCGGGCGAAATGCCCCAGGCGGTCTGCATCGGATAGGAGCTGAAATACTTCGCGTTCGTCTGGCCGGGTTCGATGTACGACATGATTGTCCAGGCCAGTGTGTCATAGGCGCTGAACTGCTGCGTCTTGGCATTCACATCGCCGTTGTAGGCACCGGCGTGGCCAAGACCGAGGGCATGGCCGATTTCGTGGATGATGGTGCCCCAGACATAGCCGCCGAATGCGGTGAAAGATCCGTCCATCGGGCCGAAGCCCGGCACGCTGGTGTCGATCGAGATCGCGGCCGCGGCCTTCGTCGCCACGTGGTTGCTGCCGACGGCAACGGTGCCGGCCTGATCGAACTCATAGGCGCTGCCGTCGTGCCCGCGCCGGAATGTGAGGTCCGCACCGTTCGCGACGCTGGCTTCGACAAAATGGATGTTGGCCACGGCCGACCACAAGGCCAGCGCCGACTTGATGACGCCCTTCTCGGTGTCGCTGAAGTTCGAGGCGTCCTTGAAGTAATATTCTATGGTGCCGCTGGTGGTCCCCGCGGTGTTCGCACCCCACTTCGCGGCGCCGGACTTGCTCGCATAGGTGGCTGGGTTGTCGTAGTTCCAGGTCCAGAAGCTGGTTGCAGTCGCCGTGCCGTTGGGATTGATACCGTTGATGAAGGCGACCTCGTCCGCCTGCGACGGTCCGACCGGCGGTGACGCGAGCGTCATGGCCGAATGTGGCGCGACCAGAGCTCCCGACGTGTCATAGGTGGAGACGGGCAGGCGGACCCAGCTTTCGCTGTCCGCATCCGCCGCCATCGTTTTGCTGTGCAGCAAGGGTTGATCGTCCAGCAGAGGGAGGCGGTGATCGGCGGTGGAACGCAACATGGTCGATGGCCCTCTGATGAAACCGCGATGCGCGCATGGCGCGTGTTTTCAAGACCTTAGCCGGGGCGGCGCGGGACGGTCCAGAACATCCGGTCACATGCGCGATTGTGCGATGGCTTCCGGGGCGACAGTGTTTGCAGCGCGACGCAATCCTAGTACCAAGTTCCCTCCAAATTCGAGCGAAGGTCATGGCAGATTCAATTTTCGGTGAAGTGGCGCCGGCCCACAAATTCGACGAGGCGAAACTCGCCGCCTATCTCGCGCGCGAGATCGACGACTTCGGCAGCAATATGCTGGTCGAACAGATCCGCGGCGGTGCGTCGAACCCGACCTTCCGCCTGACCACCGAGAACTCTGGCGGCCTGAAGCGCTATGTCCTGCGCAAGAAGCCGCCGGGCCAGCTGCTCGCCAGCGCGCATCAGGTGGATCGCGAATACCGCGTGATGAAGGCGCTGGGTCAGACTGATGTGCCGGTGCCGCGCATGCGCCATCTCTGCAACGACGACAGCATTATCGGCACGGCGTTCTACGTGATGGACTATCTGGAAGGGCGCATCTTCCGCGATGCGACGCTGCCCGATCTGACGCCGGCGGAGCGCACCGCGGTTTATGACGAGCTGAACGCGACTCTCGCCAAGCTGCACAAGGTCGACTACCTCGCCGTCGGTCTCGAAGGCTTCGGCAAGCCGGGCGGCTATTTCGAGCGTCAGGTGTCGCGCTGGATCAAGCAGTATCGCGGCGCCGAGAGCGAACACATTCCGGCGATGGAAGAGCTGATCGAGACTCTGCCGAAGCTGATCCCCAAGGACGACAGCGTTGCCATTGCGCATGGCGATTACCGGCTCGAGAACATGATGTTCCATCCGACCGAGCCGAAGCTGATCGCGGTGCTGGACTGGGAGCTTTGCACGATCGGCCATCCCCTCGCTGACATCGCTTACAACGGCTTTCTCTGGCACTCGACCAATCCGGGCTGGGGCAGCCTTGTCGGCGTCGATTTCGCGGCCACCGGCATTCCGACCGAAGCAGCCTATCGTGAAGCCTATTGCCGCCGCACCGGGCGTGATGGGATTCCGCACTGGTACTTCTACGTCGCGTTTGGCGCCTTCCGCCTCGCGTCGATCGGGCAGGGCGTTTATCGTCGCGTGCTCGCCGGTGTCGCACCGTCCGATCGTCCCGCGATCAACGGCACGCCGCAACTCGCCGAACAGGCGCTCGGCATCCTGCGCATGGACAAGGACTGATCCCGATGGCCGAGCCCGCTTCCACCAAGGTCCCGCGCGGCGATCAGGATTGGGAGACGATGATCTCCATCCCGGCGCTCTCCCAATGGATGGACGAACAGGGCCTGCCGAAGGGCGAGATCGAAAATCCGCATCTGCTCGGCGGCGGCACGCAGAACATTCTGCTCCACTTCGTGCGCGGCGGCCGCGCCTTCGTGCTGCGGCGCCCGCCGAAACATCTGCGCGCCAATTCGAACGAGACGATGCGGCGTGAGGCGCGCGTGCTGACGGCGCTGAAAGGCACCAACGTCCCGCACCCCGATGTCATCGCGGCGTGTGCCGCCGAAGATGTGCTCGGCACCGCGTTCTATCTGATGGAGCCGATCGCCGGTTTCACGCCGCGCGAAGAAATGCCGGAGCTGCACAAGAACGACGCGAGCATCCGCCGTGGCATGGGTTTCGAGATGGTCGACGCCATCGCGGCGCTCTCGCAGGTCGATTTCGAAAAGCGTGGCCTTGTGGGTTTGGGCAAGCTCGACGGCTTTCTGGAGCGGCAGGTCGGCCGCTGGCGCTCACAGCTCGAGAGTTATGCCGAGCATGAAGGCTGGCCGGGTCTTGCGGGACTTCCGGGTGTCGATGAGATCGG
>DATAHD010000349.1:0-8674 GCA_036263395.1 Rhizomicrobium sp.
ACGCCACGCGTGAACGTCATCGCCTTGCCGTCGGGCAGGGTGATGTTCACTTGCGGTTGAGCAACGGCAGACACGGTTCGTCTCCTGGTTAAATGGGGCCGGACCATGGGGGCCGGGCGCTTAACAAGTCAAGGCACGGGGGCGTTTAGCCGGGATTTTGCCGCCCACTGGCGGAAAATCGCGCAGATTGGCCTGTCCGGACCATGATTTTGGGGTGATGCCTTATCTGGTGTCGCTTGCGGACAACTGCAAGACATCGCGGCGACTGGCGCGCAGGGAGCGACTTGCGCTAAGCCCAAACGCATCGAAAATCCGGGCGGCTGGCATGCGCAAAAATAGAATTCGGCATCTGCTGGCAGCCATCGTCATCGCCACGACGATTCCGGCGGCCGCCTATGCAGCGGATGCGGCCGGCCAGACCGCCACCATCAGCCTCGATCAGCTCAAGGGCATGATGGTCGGGACCTGGCAGAACCTCGACGAGACAGGCTTCACGCGCCAGTTGAATGCGGACGGCACCTGCATCGACCGGTTCGAGGGCGATGCCAGCGCCACCAGCTCCGGTGTCTGGATGCTCTATGATGGCCGCGCTTTGCCGCCGTTTCTGGCGGCGCGAAAGCTCCCCGCCGAAGGCGTCTACATGACGCTGTCCGAACACGGCGATCTCTACACCTTCGCGCTGACCGCGTTCAGTCCGCAGAGTCTGCAGATGATCAACATCGACCGGAAGATGCGGCTCAGCTTCGGCCGTCTCAAATAAAAAACGCAGGTCGGATCGCTCCGGCCTGCGCTCTCGTGTCGACAAACTTACTTGTTGCCGTAGACTTGGACAGTCACCGGACCGCCGTGGACCGAGTGGCAGCGCGCGTTCAGGCGGGAAACATTGCGATCCTGACCCGGCAGATCGAACCGCTTGGTCGTACCGGGCGCGATCTGGACGCGATTGGTCAGGTCGGCCGTGCGGCCGTTGGCAAAGGCGACCGAAATGCTGCGGCACACGATGCCGTCATTGGTCGGTTTGATACCAATCGCCGTGATGCTCTTGCCACCCCAACCGGTGCCCTGTGCGTCGGTGTCGTTACGGCCGTTGAACCGCAGCGTGGTGATCGGAACCCAGAAGTTGACGGCATTGTCGAAGCTCGAACCGGCGCTGGTGCCCCAGTTGAAGATGCGGGCCCACACACGCGCCCAGTCCGGGCTCTTCATCCACGTGTCGCGATAGCTGCCGATGTCGGCATAGACGTCGATGCTTGAGCCGCCCTTCTGGAAGCCGTGGCAATTGGTGACAAGCGCGCGGATATTGCGGCGCGTGCCCGGAAGATCGACGGACTGCGCGCTGTTCTGGCGAAGGCGGCCGCTGAAGAGATCGGCGGTAGTGCCGTTGTCGAAGCGGGCGCGCACGTATTTGCACTGGATGTCGGACCCGCGCGCCGTGAACTGCAGGCGCTCAACCGGGCCGCCGAAATTCGGCGACGCGACATCGCGGTCGGCGTGATAGCCGACATCGAGGTTTGTGATCTTGTCCCATGCCGCCCAGGCCGGTGCCGAAATACCAGCTGCGACAGCGACGGTGAGTGCTCCAATGATTTTCGTTTTCATGTCGATTCCTCTGATGTTTTTGTGAATATGAGGGCGCGTGTCCTCGCGAGGCACGTGTCCCGGATTTAACGGTGTAACGGCAAGGAACCGTCGAAGGTTCCTTCACCTCGCCGTGAAAGTGCATGTTGTCGACCGCAGCAGATGCAAACAAAGAAAAAGGGCCGGAGTTGCCTCCGGCCCTTCGTCATCACGCTTCGCTGATCCTAGCGACGAGCAAGGATTTCAATCGTCACATCGCGATCGCCGACCGCACGGCAGGCGAGGTTGAGCGAACGCACGTCGCGGTCACGGCCTGGGATGTCGAGCACCGTCACACGGCCGCGCTGCAGGAAGCCGACGCGCAGATCGGTGGTGCGGCCGTTGCCGAACGTCACGGACACACGGCTGCAACGGGCATCGTCGTCGAGCGGCTTCAAGCCGATGCGATCGACGCTGCGGCCACGCCAGCCGGCGAAGGTGTTTTCACGATCATGACGGCCGGTGAAGCGCTCGCGGCCGAGCGAGACCCAGTCGTTGAACGCGCTGTCCATTGCGGAGCCGAAGATGGTGCCCCACACGCTCGCCCAGTACGGGTCGCGGCGCCATTCGTCGCGATAGCGGCCGACATCGCCGTTCACATAGATTTTCCCGCCGCGGAATTCGTCCGAGCGGCAGTTGAAGTCGATGCGCGTCACGCGCCGCGTGCCGCCGCGCAGATCGACATAAACCGGACGATCTTCGCGCAGGACGCCGTTGAACACGTTGTCACGACCGCCATCGCGATAGGTCACGCGAATGTTGCGGCAATAGATGTTGCTGCGATCGGCCGTGAACCGCAGGCCTTCGAGACCGCCGCCGAAACGGACAAAGTTCGAATCGCGGTCGGCGCGATAACCAACCTCAACGCTGCCGAGGCGGACATAATCGGCGAGGGCAGGGGCAGCCATGCCGGCTGTCATCACTGCGGCCACCGCCAGCACTTTCATGGACTTCATGGGACGCTCCTTTTTGAATCCATCTTCCGGAAATACGACACCGTATGCCCGGCTTTGATGACCGGATCTTTGCGGTGCCCACCTGAACCTAACATGAAGGAACTGTAATGGTTCCATTTAGGTGAGCAAGGCCCAAGCGCCTGTGATCGCCGTCAGCGGGGCAGATTGCCGGCGATCCAGCGCCGCAATTCGGATGCCGGCAAAGCTCCCGATTGCCGCGCAATTTCGCGCCCCGCACGCAGCATGACGAGTGTGGGAATCGAGCGGATCTGAAATCGTGCGGCCAATGATTGCTCGCGATCCGCATCGACCTTCGCAAACCGCGCCTTCGGTTCGAACTCAGCGGCCGCCGCTTCAAACGCCGGCGCCATTATGCGGCATGGCCCGCACCACTCCGCCCAGAAATCAACAACCAAGGTGAGATCGGCAGCGTTCGCATGCCGGTCGAACCGCGCTGTCGTGAGAGTGAGCGGCTGGCCGGTGAACAGCGCCTGATGGCACTTGCCGCATTTGCCGTCGGATGCGGCACGCGCCACCGGCACGCGGTTCAGCGTGTCGCAATGCGGACAGGGAATGACGCGCGTGTCGCTCATGCGGTGACAATGCGCGCCATGCCTGTTCGTGCCTTGCGCCGGATCAAACTTTCTCCGGCTCGGCCTTCGCCGCGGCGGCGACAACCGGCTGCATCAGCTCGATCACATAGCCGTCCGGATCTTTCGCCAGCGCGATGATCGTGCCGCCCATGCCCGGATAGGCTTCGGCTTCGCGCGTGATCTCCAGACCGTCCTTGCGGATGCCTTCGATCATCGTCTTCGCATCCGGCACCGTGAACACCAGCTTCACCGGATTGTTCGTGTAGTGCTGCACCGAGCCGTCGATGTAGTGCATCAGCACCACCGCGGTGCGGCCCTCATAACCGACGACCACTTCCTTCATGTGGGGCAGGTCGAATTTCTGCATCTCCTTCATCCCCATCACGCGGGTGTAGAAGTCGACCGACCGTTTCATATCGCTGACGCCGATACCGACGGCCGCCATCGCGTTGGGTGAGCGTTGCATATCTTATCCTCCCGGTTGTTCTGGGGCAGAGCGTACCGGGCTGGCCTCCGCCGCCGCAATCGCTTATCTAGCCGCCTCCGCCACGTGAGCCTGAGCCATGACCGACACCTTGCCCGACCGCCTGTCCGTGAACCCGCGCAGCCCGCATTACGACGAAAAGCTGCTGGAAAGCGGCGTCGGCATCCGCTTCAACGGGCAGGAAAAGACCAATGTCGAGGAATATTGCGTCAGCGAAGGCTGGATCCGGGTCACCGCCGGCAAGAGCATGGACCGCTTCGGCAACCCCATGACGGTCAAACTCAAGGGGACCGTCGAACCCTACCTGCGCAATCCGCCCCAGGGAGCACAAGACGAAGCCTGAGGCGCAGGCGGCAGCCACTGGCCGCCGCCCGGCCCAAAAGCGTCAACCGCCCAAAAAGTCCATCTTGCCGATCGCGATGCCCTTGTGGCGCAGGATCGCGTAGGCCGCCGTTACGTGGAAAAAGAAGTTCGGCAGGGCAAACATCGCCGCGAAATCGCGGCCGGCAAATTTCATCTCGCCGTTCGGGAATTTCAGGACGACCTCGCGATCTTCTGCCCCTGCGAACTGCTCCGGCTTCACTGTCTTTATGAAGTCGAGCGTCTTGGCGATGCGCTGCTGCAGCTCCGGGAACGTCTGCTCGGTATCCGGCATCGACGGCACCTCGACTCCGGCCAGCCGCGCCACCGTGCTCTTCGCCGCGTCGCTGGCGGAGTGAATCTGCCGCGGCAGCGGATACATGTCCGGCGCCAGACGCGCTTCGAGCAGTTCGGACTCGGAACGGCCTTCCGCCTTCGCCTGCGCGGCGGCCTTGTCGAGAATCTTGGAAAGGTTGGTCAGCGCCCGTGTGATCGTCGGCACGGTGGCGTCGTACATCGTGTAAGCCATGTCGGTCTCTCAGATTGGATTTGCAGGCGCGCAGAGAAGGCGTGTTCGCGTCCGCGATCAAGACTTGAAATCCTGAAGCGCGTGACAGGGATGAAACTTGCCCGCCCGAGCCGGGTGGTGGGAAAAGACGCGGGGCAAACAGGGGCAAGGTATGGATGTCGATACGCCGGCAGGCGGCAACGAGCGACTCAACAAGATGGTCGCCATCACGGTGGTGGCGATCTCGGTCTTTACGGCATTGTCGAACGTGAAGGACGGCAACATCGGCCAGAACATGGCGCTGGCAAAATCGGACGCCGTCGATACGTGGTCGGAGTATCAGTCGGCGCGGCTCAAGCTGCACATCGCGGAAAACTCGCTGGCCTCGCTCGCGCTCGACGCGGCCAAATCCGGCGCGGATCAGACGCTCGTCGCGGCCGAGAAGCAGCGGCTGGAAAAAGCCATCACGAAATACGACGCCAAGTCGAAAGACCTGATGACCCAGGCCCGCGACCACGAAGCCGAATACAACCGCCTCAATGTGCACGACGACCAGTTCGATATGTCGGACGCCTTCATGTCGGTCGCACTTGCCATTGCCGCGGTGACGGTGTTCGTGAACTTCGAATGGATGCTCTACGTCGCCTGGGGCTTCGGTGCCGTCGGCTTCGTGATGGGCATGGCCGGCTTCCTCGGCCTCAATCTGCACTCCGACTTCGTCGCCAACCTTCTCGGTTGACCGCAAAGCGAAAGGCCCGGATCGCTCCAGGTCCCGTCATCAGTCGCTGTCGTCACCAGTCGCTGTCGTCACCAGTCGCTGTCGTCATACGGGCCGTCGCGGTCATCATAACGATCGCGCCAGCGCGCCCTGTCGTCATACCTGTCGTCGTACCGGTCATTCTCTCGCTCGTCGCGATACCAGCGGCTGTCGCGGCGATCGGTCCCATCATCGTCGTCACGGTCGTTCCACGCATAATTGCGGTCGCGATCGTAGCTTCGGTCATAGGCACCACGCTCGTCGTAAACCGGCTGCCGGTCATCGCGGCGATAGCTGCGCGCATCCGGCGCTGCCGCGCGTGGGCTGACACTCGCCGTACGCACCACGCGATGGCTGCGGCTCGGCTGCGCCGCCGCCATATAGCAGGCGCTGTAGCCCGTATCCGCTGTCGGCAGCGTATCGAGCACATTGTCGAGCGAGCCACCCGCCGAGGCCGTGTCGAACAACTGTCCCACATCGCCGCAGAACCCGTCGTCGCGCGAGCTCTGGAGCGCGGAGGCATTCGCAAGATGGGTCTTGTAGGTGTGATAGGCCGCTTCGCCGCCGTTGCCGCGCTTGAAGAACGCCAGCAGCGACGCGTCCGACTTCTGCAATTCGCCGCGATGGGCGAGCACGAAGCGGTTGTAGGCGCCGGCGTCGTGGCAGGTGAAGCCGGCGACCATCAGGCGTTGTTGCAGCGACGCAGCCTGCAAGGCGTGCATGTCGGTGCGCTCAAGGCAGGCGGCGTCGGCCACCGCCGGAAACCCCGCGAGCATCAACGCTAGCATCACCGCCGAGGCGGTCTTCATCGATGTCATATCTGTCCCATTCTGTTTTTGTTGTGGCCGTGAATCCGGACAGCGTTTCGCATTCGCGTGCATATGTGTCCCCTTCCGCGCAAATGCGCGCAAAGTCTCGCCCAATTCCGCGCATCGCGCGGGCTGCCGGTTCTGTTTCTATCGGTCTGCGGTTGCCCTGATTTGCCCTGCGCTCCGCACGCGCATTGCCCCTTGGCCTTCGAACCACGACGTATTGGTGCGATGACCCGCGCGCGAAGTCGAATGCAAACGCGCGTGAATGTGAAGCGTTATTTGCGCTGTCGTAGATGATTTTTATGAATATCCAGATGAACGGGCGAAGAGTTCCCGTTCATTCATCTGGCGTTCATCTGCGTACGGAGTATTTCAATTTCTGATTGGCGCAGAACGCTTCTTTGTTCATCTAGATGAATGACTCGCGTGCAACGAACGCGGCTACTTGTCGTACGAGTCGTCGTAATCGGTGTTCTCGGTGTCGTCCAATTGTTGGCCTTGTTCACGTGCCGCACGGCGGGCTTCGCGGCGTGCCTTGCGCTTGGCAGCCCGCCGCTCGTCACGCGTCATGTCGGCTTGCACGGTGCTGTCACCGCCATCCTGAATGAGCGGCGTATTGGGATCGAACGTCGCGGCCGTGCGTGTCGGGGCAGGCGTATCCGCAGCAGCGCTTGTGCCTGCCGGTGGTGTGCTCGTCTCCGCCGGCGCCGGTGCAGCCGGTGACGATGGCGCGGGCGGCGGAGGCGATGCGGGTGCCGTTTTGCTCTCGTCACCGCCGCCGAAGATGCCGCCAACCCAGTTCAACGCTCTAACGACCGCCCGCTTCTCGCGCGGTGGCGCCGCGGCCGTCTGTGTCGCCGGTGCTGCCTGAGGTGTTTCAGGCGCGGCCACGGGCTGTTCCAGCGGAGCAGGCGGCGCCACGCTGGCGACCACTGGCGCTGGTGCGGGCGCAGGCGGCGGTGCCTGTGTCACCGCAACAGGCGCAGGCGCTGGTGTGGGCTCTGGCGGTTTAACGACACTCTGCGGCGGCGGCGTCACCACCGCCACAACCGGCGCTGGTTGAGGAGCAGGCGCGGCAATGACTGGCGCAGGCTCCGGCGCTTTCATCACGCTCGGCGGTGGCGGCGCGATCTCTGCCACAACCGGTGCATTGCCGCTCGGCACAACACAGCTCGCATAAGCCGTGTCGGTCGCCGGCAATGTGTCGAGCAGCGGATCGAGCGGCGCGCTGCCTTCGGTCTTTTGATAGAGGATCGTCACCTCGGCGCAGAACGTATTGGTATGTGCATCCTCCAGCGCTGCAATGTTCGCCAGGTGCGTCTTGTAGGTGTTGTAGGTCGCCATCCCTTTCGGATCGTCGCGTTTGAAGAATGCGAGCAGCGCCGCATCGTAACGCTGCAACTCCGGCTGATGCCCGATGACGAACGCGTTGTATTGCGGCAGGAACTTGCACTGGAACGCAGACACCATCAGCCGCTGCTGCAGCGACGCCGCCTGCAGCGCATGCATGTCGTCACGATTTACGCAGGTGGCGGAAGCAATCGCGGGCATCGCGACAACCGCCAGTGACAGCAACGTCGAAGCCGTTCGCTTGAGCGCTTTCATGATTGCCCCCTGATCCCCGAAGCTGATCCTAAGAGCAAAGCCTGTGAAAGCGAAATCTCCCGGCCGTTCACAACCGGTTCAAGCGGAGTTCCTCACGCATGCGGCGCGGCAGGCGCCTTCTTCTTGCGGACGATCAGCGTTTCGATCCGCCGCCCATCCATCGCCGCCACTTCGAATTCCCAGTCCTGATAGGTGAACCGGTCGCCTGCCTGCGGGATTTCGTCGAACTGGTGCAGCGCAAAACCCGCCACGGTGTGGAAGCTGCCGCTGCCGTCCGGCAACGGCATCTGCAGGTGATCGAACGCGTCGTGCGCCGGTGTCGGCCCCGCCATGACGATGCTGCCGTCGTCGCGCACGACGATGTTCTGGCTCTTGCCCTCGTTCTCCGGCAACTCGCCGGCGATGGCCTCCAGCAGATCGGTTTGCGTCAGGATCCCTTCCAGCGTGCCGTATTCGTCGACTACCATCGCCAAGCGCTTCGGCGATGCCTTGAACAGGTCCAGCACCTTGAACACCGGTGTCGCCTCATGCAGCACCAGCGGCTCGCAGACAAGGGCCAGCGGATCGGGTTTGCCGCCGTCGATGAACTGGTTCAGCAGATCGGCCTTCATCAGAATGCCCATCGGCTCATCGACGCTGCCTTTGCTCACCAACAGGTGATCGTGCTTGCTGTCGCGAATGGCGGCGAGCAGTTCGTGTGGCTCCAGCGATGCATCGATCCAGTCGACATCGACCCGCGGCGTCATGATATCTCCGACCCGCCGCTCGCCAATCGTCAGTGTACGAACCAAAACCTCCTGCTGCGCCTCTTCCAGGATACCCGCCTCATGGCTGGCCTTGACCAGCATCTTCAGTTCCTGCGCCGAATGCAGCGTCTCTTCCGTTCCGCCGGACGACAGGCCGAACAGGCGCAGCACCATATTGCCCAGACCGTTCAGCGCGCTGATCGCCGGCCGGAAGGCGAACAGGAAAAGCCCCAGCG
>DATAHD010000350.1:0-12066 GCA_036263395.1 Rhizomicrobium sp.
CGCGATGGCAAGCCTGGCGGCATGATCGGGATCGATGGCGCGGAATTCGCCGCTGGCGACGCCGCGCGCCATCACGTTGGAGAAGACGCCAAGCCCCTTGTCGATAATCTCTTCGCGATAGAAGCGCAGCAACTCCGGAAAGTTGCCGCTCTCCGCCAGGATGATCTTGGGCAGCACCACGCGGTCGCTGGTCGAAAGAAAATGCGCCATCGTCTTCAGCACGAAGCGCAGCAACTCCTTCGCCGAACCTTCGAACGCCGCCGAGGCGTCGAGCACACCCTGCACCGTGGTGCCGATGGAATCGCGCACCAGCGATTTGAACACCGCTTCCTTGTTCTCGAAGTAGAGATAGATCGTGCCTTTGGTCACCCCGGCGCGGGCGGCGATGTCTTCCATCCGCGCCCCTGCAAACCCCTTCTCCGCAAACACCGCCAAAGCCGCGTCTAGGATTTCGGACGGGCGGGCATCCTTGCGCCGCTTCCAGCGGGCGGTCTGACCGGGGTCGGGGGCGAGTTCCGTCATGCGATCTAATTAATAACTGACCAGTCAGTTATAAAGTGCCGAAATCGCATGGCTCACCCCGCGCCTACCGCATGCCCCGGTCCGGGCCGCTGGAAACCACATACGAAACCGGCGCTTGCGGGGCAGGTGCGCCCCAGCTATTGGGTCGCCCGCTTCGAACCAACGGGCCGGACATGCGCAACACCCTTATCGGCTTGGCCGCGGCCGCCGTTCTGATCGGCGTTGTTGCCCTTCTCGGCCACTTCTTTCCCGGACAGGTTCCAAAGCAAGTCGCCGGCCCGACGCCGCAGCAGGTCGAAACGCAGGACCAGATCAACAAGCAGGTCGCCAGCGTCACCGCCGGCTTCATCGGCACACAGGACATCGGCCCCTGGACGCTCAGCTGCCCGCAGCAGGCGGTGGACGATCCGAAAGACGCGCTGCCGGGCGCCGACGCCGTCAAATTCGTCCGCTGCCGCACCCAGCTTCTCGTGCGCGACAGTTCGAACGTCCAGGCCGTCGTGCTCGGCGCGGTCGTTCGTCCGGTCGAAGGCTCTGACGACCTGACGTTGATCCTTCACACGCCTCCAGTTTCCAAGCCCGGTGCGAACGTCATCGTCGTGCTTGCCGAAAAGCGGATCATCGGCGTGCGCGTGAACTCCTGCGATAAGACGCAGTGCATCGCGATCGGCGTCCTGAAGCCTGTCGTCTACAAAGAGATTCTGGCCAAGCCTGGCGTGCACGTGATGGTCTCGGTCGAGAAGACCGGCCAGCGCATGTACATCCCGATGACGACCAAGGGCCTGAAGCAGTCGCTCGAAGCGATCAAGCGCGCCGGCTGATCACGCCGCTGGGCGTTGCAGGACGGCCCGCACCGTGGCGCCGTCTTTCGTGATGCTGACGACAGCAAAGCCTTCCGTCCGGCACATATGCGGCAGATCGACGGCCGCCAGCGGATCGTCGCAGATCACCGCAACTGTGGCACCGGGCAAGGCACGCTCCAGCGCCCGCCGGGCGTAGAGCGCAGGCAGCGGACATTTGAGCCCCAGGAGGTCGAGCACCTCGATTTCCGGTTCATCAACGGACATGCGGGTATTGTAGCCGGACTTGGGGTTCGATTCGTCCATGTCGTTGCTGCAATCCGCGAAACGCGAATTCATCTACATCTCGGCCGTCGGCCGCACGATGCGCCGCATTCGCCACTTCACCCCGGATTCCACCCGCACCATCGTCGATATCGTCCAGGATCACGCCCGCGAGCGGCCGAACAACATTGCGCTGATCTATCAGGATCGCACCGTTACTTATCGCGCGCTCGATGAAGGCGCCAACCGCTACGCCCATTGGGCCCTCGCACAAGGCGTGATGCGCGGCGATGCGGTCGCGCTCCTGGTGGAGAACCGGCCCGAGTTCGTCATGGCGTGGCTTGGCATCCTGAAGATCGGCGGCATCGCGGCGCTCATCAACACCAACCTGCGCGGCGCACCGCTGGCGCACTCCATCGGTATCGCCAACACCAAACACGTCATCGTCGGGGCGGAGCTCGCGGCGAACCTCGCCGAAGCCGCGCCGCAGATCGAATCCCAGCCGGCGGTCTGGATCACGAGCGAAACGCACGACGGCAATCTCGACGCAGCGCTCGCTGCCTCGTCCATCGCGCCGCCTCCCGCAGATGCACGCGCCGGTGTCACCTGCAAGGACAAGGCGTTCTACATCTACACGTCCGGTACGACGGGTCTGCCAAAGGCGGCGAACTTCACGCATTTGCGTATGATGTTTATGATGAACGGCTTCTCGGGCGGTCTGAACACCACCGAACGAGACCGCATGTACAACGCGCTGCCGCTCTACCACACCGCCGGCGGCGTCTGTGCCCTCGGTGCGATGCTGCTCGTCGGCGGCGCCTGCATCATCCGGCGCAAATTCTCCGTCAGCGAGTTCTGGGACGACTGCTACCGCTATCGCGCCACCTGCTTTCAGTACATCGGCGAACTCTGCCGCTATCTCCTCAACGCGCCGCCGCATCCGCACGAGCGCGACCATCAGATCCGCGTCATCACCGGCAACGGCCTGCGCGCCGAAATCTGGCCGCTGTTCCAACAGCGTTTCGCGATCCCGAAGATCATCGAGTTCTACGGCGCCACCGAAGGCAACGTCTCGATGCTGAACTACGATGGCACCGTCGGCGCGATCGGCCGTATCCCGTCTTACATGCGCTCGCTCATCACCACCCGCCTGGTGCGCTTCGATATCGAGGCGGAGATGCCGGTGCGCGGCCCGGACGGTCTCTGCATCGAATGCGAGAACGACGAAGCCGGCGAAGCAATCGGCGAAATCACCGGCGAAGCGGGCAAGACCTTCGACGGCTACACAAAGGCGCAGGACACCAACAAGAAGATCCTGCACGACGTGTTCAAGAAGGGCGACACCTGGTTTCGCACGGGCGACCTGCTGCGACGCGATGCGCACGGCTATTTCTATTTCGTCGACCGCATCGGCGACACCTTCCGCTGGAAGGGTGAGAACGTCTCGACCAACGAAGTCGCCGAAGCGCTCAACGTCGTGCCCGGCGTACGCGATGCCAACGTCTATGGCGTCGCGATCCCGGGTCACGACGGCCGCGCCGGCATGGCGGCACTCGTCGCCGGCCCCGAGTTCGATCTGTCGGCACTGGCGCAAAATCTGGCGCGCAATCTCCCTGCCTACGCCCAGCCGCTCTTCATCCGCCTGCAGCCGGAAATCGAGATCACCGGCACCTTCAAGCTCCGCAAGGTCGACCTTGTGCAACAAGGCTTCGACCCCCGCACGATCGCCGATCCGCTCTACGTGCTGGAGCACGGCGTGTATGTGCCGCTGGACGCCGCGCGCTACGACGCAATCGTGAGCGGACAAACGAAGATCTGACTAAAAAGACACCTCAGCCGCCGGCTTCACTGCGCCAAAATCCTGCGAGATGAAGTTTTGCAGCGCGACGATGGTGCCCGCCTTCGCCATCGGTGTGTCCCCGGTGGAGTGTGCGTCGCTCACCAGCGTGATCTTGTAGCCGCGCTCATAGGCGCCGCGGATCGCGGAGTTCACGCAGAATTCCGACTGCATGCCAGTCACCACGATGTGATCGACACCAGCCGTCTTCAGCTTGGCATCGAAATCGGTGTCGTGGAACGCGCTCGATTTGGTCTTCACCGTCACGTTGTCGTCCGGCCCCGGCGCGACCGCGTCGTGAAACGGATAGCCCGGCAGGCCGGGCTTGAGCGGATGTTTCTCTTCCTGCCCGTGATGCTGCACCCAGAACACCGGCGCACCCGCAGCTTTTGCACGGCCAATCAGATCGGCGATCCGCGCCACCACGCCAGCGTCGTCATACGGCGGATAGGCCGGGTTCTCCCACATCGCCTTCTGTACATCGATGATGACGAGGGCCTTGGTCATGCCGGGAACTCCGCAACAGGTGTCCACTTCGCCTTGCGGCGTGCGATACGCGCATCGCCATCTTCGGCGCCGAAGTCGTGTCCGACAAGCGGTGCATCCGGCGACGGCGGCGACAGCAGCGTGTTGACGTTGACCGTGATCCAGCGCTTGCCGGCGTCTTCCATCATCGCGCCGATATAAAGCCCGCACTCGCGGCAGATCAGAAAGTCCGCGGTCTTCAACCCGAACTGATAGCGGTGCAGCTTGGAGGCATCGCGTGCGGAGATATGCACCGCGCCATACGGATCGCTTGTCGTGCGCGCACTGTGGGCGCGGCAGAAGCTGCACTGACAGGCGCGCAGCCCCAGTTCCTCCAGCGTCCGGCTGGCGTTG
Source organism: Rhizomicrobium sp. (assembly GCA_036263395.1). Classification (GTDB taxonomy): domain Bacteria; phylum Pseudomonadota; class Alphaproteobacteria; order Micropepsales; family Micropepsaceae; genus Rhizomicrobium. Next base: position 4,303 of record DATAHD010000350.1, read on the forward strand.
AAAACATAAGAGAGATTGCCGCAATGACAGCGGCCTTCGTAGCGTTGCATCGACATGCGCGGAAACTACCCCCGCGCGCCGCGCGCGAGCAGCGCCGCCAGCGCAATGCCCCCATGCTGAGATATCGAAGCGTTTCCACCTCCTCCTTGTGGGGAGGTCGAAAATTTATGAGCGCAGCGAAATGGATTTTCGGGTGGGGGGAGCCACAGGCACCGGCCCCACCCGGAAATGCTGCGCATTTCCGACCTCCCCACAAGGGGGAGGTGGAACGGATGCGAATTACTCCGCCGCCTTGCTCGCGGCCTTCTTCGCTTCTTCTTCGTGATGCTTCTGGATCGTCTGCATCGCCGCACCCATCGCCGCCCCGATGAACTTCTCGCGGTTGTTGCCGGCCCAGTTGTAGGCCTCTTCGCGCTTCTCGTTGGCGCCGTTGATCACCGGCGTCACGTGGCGCTGCCACAGCTCGTACGACTTCTTGGTGTTCTCGAAGTTCGCCCAGTTGTGCGCCAGCTGCAGGAACACGCCGAACTCGCCCTGCTTGGCCTGCAGGCGGCGGATCTGCGCGATGGCGTCGTCCGGCGTGCCGATGACGAGCTGGCCCGACTTCACCTGATCTTCGATGGAAGCAGCCTGCGCCGCCTCGCGACCGGCAACGCCCGAGATGTTGCCGAAATAGTTCTGCCACTTCTCGATACCGAACTTCACATTGTCATAGGCTTGCTGGCGCGTTTCCGCGATGTGAACCGGGCCGACGAGGCGGAGCTTCTCCGGATTCATTTTGCGGCCGTTTTCGGCGGCGACGTCGTTGGCGATCTTCCAGTTGATGCCGAGCGCGTCGTAACCGCCTTCGCTGGTCGCGGCGACGCACAGCATGCCGAAGCCGTGCTTGCCGGCGAGCTTGCCGCCCGACGGCGTCACCGAGGAGGCCACCGCCACTTCCGGATGCGGCCAGGTGTAGGGCTTCAGCTGCAGCGTGGCATCGACCAGCGTGAACCAGTCGGACTTGTGGGTGATGCGCTCGCCGTTGAAGAGACGCAGGATGATCTCGATCGCCTCCACCATGCGGTCGCGCTGCGTCGCCGGTTCGATGCCCATCGAGAACGCGTCGGACGGCAGAAGGCCGGGGCCGACGCCGAACATGAAACGGCCGCGCGTCTGGTGATCCAGTTGGATCACACGGTTCGCCGCCATCAGCGGGTTGTGGTAGGGCAGCGAGATCACGCCCGAGCCGAGCATGATGCGCTTGGTGCGCTCTGCCGCGGCGGCGATGAACACTTCCGGCGAGGAGATGATTTCGTAACCGGCCGAGTGATGCTCGCCGATCCACGCCTCGTCATAACCGAGGCGGTCGAGATGATCGATCAATTCCAGATCGCGCTGAATGCACAGCGTCGGGTCTTCGTCGACCGGATGAAATGGCGCGAGAAAGATGCCGTTCTTGAGTTTGATCGCCATGGTGCTTGCCCTTCCTTGTTTCCCGACCGGGTTATGACACGGTGATTGCTGAGAGTCCTGCGTTACGTTGCGGCCTCAGTACATCGCCATCCCGGCGCTGCGCGTGACGTTTCCCACATAGCCAAGGTCACGGCGCGCGGCCGCGTCGCTGGTGGTGAATTCCCGGCCGATCAGCCGCACCATGGTGCGGGACAGCGGCGGATCGTCCTTGGCGAAGGTGAGCGCCGCGCCGATTTCCATCAGCCGGCCCAGCGCAAACGCGACGCCATAGGGAATGGAGCGGACGCCGGCGGTGGAAAGCCCCTGCTTGGCGGCCAGCGCATCGATCAGACCGCGGAAGGAGATGCGTTCCGCATCGTTGATGAAGTAGGCGCGCCCGCCTTGGCCGCGCGTGAGGGCGCAACCGATGGCCTCGATCACGTTGTCGACGTGGCAGGTGGAGATGGGATACTCGCCGCGATTGATGAAGGCGAACTGTCCGCTCTTCACCGCGCGCGGAATCTCGCGGCTGATCGCATCGCCCGGTCCCCAGATCGCGGGCGGGCGCAGCGCGAGTGCGCGAAAGCCGGGCTTGCTGGCTGCCAGTACAAGTGCCTCGCCGCGTGCCTTACTGGCGATATAGCCGGAGAAGCTGTTCGGATAGGTGTGCGCGCTTTCGTCGGCGCCGCGGATCGGTGTGCCGCGGTCGTCCATGATCACCGCACCAGCACTGACATAGATAAAGGTCTTCGCCCCCGCCTGTTCGGCCGCTTTGAGCAGCGCCGCCGTGCCGTCCACATTGATGCGGAAGTACGGTGCGCGCGGCCCGGCAAAACGGAAATGCGCCGCGGTGTGCGCGACGGCATCGATGGCGGGAAGCGATAGCTTTTGCGGCGCGTCCAGATCGCCCAGCACTGGCGTTGCGCCCAGACCGCGCACCTTTTCTGCGGTGCCTTCGGAACGGGCGAGCGCGAACACGTCGTGCCCCTCCGCGATGAGTTTCGGAATCAGCCGCGTGCCGAGAAAGCCGGACCCGCCGGTCACCAGAATCTTCATGCCCGGCCAGCCTTCTTTCGCGGTTTGCAGATGGTTTGCAGCATGCCGTCGCGCAGACCGGCGATGACGCGCGGGCTCGGCTTGCGCGTGGCTGCCGTCACGTAGAGGAGCGCCGCGGCATGCGCGGAGGCCCAAGCCAGATCGGCCGCCGCTTCGGCGTCGAGTGCCAGCCGCCCCTCCGCCGCGATGGCGGCGATGCGTTCCATCAGAAGCGCGCGCGCCTGATCGGCCGCGGGAATTTTTGCGCCCTGCAGAAACCGCCCGACCATCGCCGCGTACAGCCGCGGCCGGTCCGCCGCGAACCGCACATAGTTGTCCCAGCCCTGTGCCAGCGCGGTTTCGGCATCGGACGACTGCACCGCGGCCCGCTTGCCTGCGAGGAATTGCGCAAACGCCTCCATCACCGCGGCGCTCAGAAGCCCGTCGGCACTGCCGAAGTGGTGATAGAGCGTCGGCGCCGTGACATCGGCGAGCGCGCACACCGCACGCGTCGAAAACTGCGCCTCGCCCTCGCGTTCGAGAACGCGAAGCGCGGCAGCCAGCAGGGTTTGGCGGGTGTCCATACCCGTACTATAGCGCCGCTATAGTGATTGTCTATAGCGGTGTTATAGTGGCGTGCGGTGCGCTCAGAGGTTCGGCCGCTTGAATCCGCCGAGCCCGTCTTCGATTGCGAAGGCAAAGTCGAACAGCCGGTCTTCTCCGTTCCACGGTCCGACCACCTGCACGCCGATCGGCAGGCCGTCGTCCGTCTGTCCCGCCTGCACCGCCAGCGCCGGGGCGTGGCAACTCGTGGCCAGCGAGATCCATTCCAGAATTTTCGGATACGGCACCTGCACATTGTCGATCGTCAGAACGCGGTCCGCGAACGCCGGCTCCTGCTGATGCGCGAACGGCGTCGACATCGAGATCGGCATCAGGATCGCATCGTACTTGGCAAAGAACGCGGCCAGCTTGTCCTTGTGGCGCTGCTGCTCGACATGCGCGGCCGCCACCTCGCGGAACGTCGCGGTCGCACGCAGCCTCTGCTTGGCGCCCTCGTCGCCCGCCGCGGCGGCCTTCTTGTCGGCGGCGCGGTTGGCCTCCATCGCGGCCAGCACTTCCTCGGGCATCCCGGCTGAGATCGTCGGCACCAGGATATTGAGATAAAAGTCCATCATCTTCGCACCGTCGATGTCGGGTTTGGCGTGCTCGACATGCGCCCCGGCGGCGGCGAGCGCTTTGCCGGCGCGCTCCGTCGCCGCCTTCACATCGCGCATCAGCGGCCAACTCGCTTCTTCATTCCACAGCGCAACGTGGGCGCCCTTGATGTCCGCGCGCTTTTTCTCCGGCGTGCCTTTCAGGACGCTCCACATCAGTTTCAGGTCGTCGACATTGCGCGCCATCGGCCCGAACACGCCAAGATCACCTTCGGCATAGGTGTCCGGTCCCGGTGGCACATGCCCACGGCCGCTCAGCGAATGCTGCGTCGTCTTCAGCGCCGTCACGCCGCAGAAGTTCGCGGGATGGCGTAGCGAGCCGCCGATGTCCGATCCGATCTCCAGCGGCGTCACGCCCGTCGCCAGCGCCGCCGCCGATCCGCCCGACGATCCGCCCGGTCCCTTCGTCACGTCATAGGGATTGTTCGTCGTGCCGTAGATCGCGTTGTAGGTCTGCAGATCGCCCAGCATGAACGGCACATTGGTCTTGCCCCAAATCACCGCACCGGCCTTGCGCGTGGCGGCGACCACATCGGCGTCGGCGCAATCCTTCGGCCGGTCTTTCAGCATCGGGTTGCCGGCGAGCGCCGGCATGTTCTCGACGTCGAAACCGTCCTTGATCGTCAGCGGCAGACCGGCGAGCGCACCCGGCACCTCGCCCTTCACGCGCGCATCGTCGATCGCCTGCGCATCCTTCTGCGCGCGCGCGATGTCGGTATCGACCACGGCGTTGATCGCCTTGTGCACCTGATCGTTGCGCGCCAGATGCGCGTTCAGCAGCTCGCGCGCCGAAACCTTCTTTGCTTTCAGGTCGGCCACCATCTGGCGTGCCGTCGCGTAAGTGTCTGTCATTTGCCTCTCCCCGTTTTCTCCGCCGTGAAACATGCCATAAGCTCGGACCAACAGTCGGAAAAATTACCGCAAGGGGAGGTTGTGATGCGCGCTGCCGTTTTCAAAGAGCTGTCGAAGCCGATGGCCATCGAGATGATCGCCGATCCGGTGCCGGGTCCGCACGACATCATCCTGCGCGTCAAGAATTGCGGCATCTGCGGTTCCGATCTGCACATGACGGAGCCGGGCACCATCATGCCGCTCGCCTCCGGCTCGGTGATGGGCCACGAGTTCGCCGGTGAGGTGATGGAGGTCGGCAAGGCCGTCACCCATCTGTGGAAGAGCGGCGACCGTGTCGCGGGCTTCCCCGTTATCTGCTGCGGCGAGCACTCGCCCTGCCTCAATTTCCGCGGCGGGTTCGGCACCTGCGCCAAGATGATCGGCGTCGGCCTCGGCGCCAGCCATGGCGGCTATGCCGAGTATGTGAAGATCGGCTCCTCCAGCGGCTTCAAGCTGCCGCAGAACGTCAGCTTCCGCGAAGGCGCGATGGTCGAACCGCTCGCCGTCGGCCTCCACGCCGTCGACATGGCGAAGATGCCGCGCGGCGCCACGGTGCTGGTGATCGGCGCTGGTCCGGTTGGTCTTGCGACCATGCTTTGGGCGAAATTCCTCGGCGCGCGTCACGTCATCGTCAGCGAGAAGGCGGAGATCCGCAAACAGATGGCGGCCCGCTTCGGCGCCACCGATGCGATCGATCCGTCACAGCCGCTCGCCCCGCAGGTGCAGAAGATCGCCGGCAAGGATGCCGACATCATCTTTGAATGCGTCGGCGTCCCGGGCATGCTGGCGAATGTGATGAACGAAGCCCCGCGCGGCGGCCGCATCGTCGTCGCCGGCGTCTGCCAGCAGCCCGACACCATCATGCCGCTGGTCGGCATCATGAAGGAACTGGAGATCCAGTTCGTCCTCGGCTACCGCCACGCCGATTTCGACTACGTCATCGCGATGATCGCGCAGAACCGCGTCGACGTAAGCCACATGGTGACCGACGTCGTGACCCTGGACGCGCTGCCGGACGCCTTCGAGGCGCTGCGCAAGCCGTCGCACCAGTGCAAGGTGATGCTGGAGAACTAAACTTCTCTCTTCACCTTAACACCGTCATGGCCGGTCGACCCGTAGCGCAGCGAAGGGCGTACCGGCCATCCATTGCCACCAATGTTCAAAATTGAGTCGCGCTGCCGCTGCTGCGTTCACCTCCCCCTCGTGGGGAGGTCGTTTCCGCGAAGCGGAAGCGGGTGGGGGCCGCCACCAACATCGAGTCAATGGATGGCCGGGAATGGCCTACGCTTCGCTCCGGCTCACCCGGCCATGACGGTTCAGGGGTAGAGTAACTACCGAAACACCACCGTCTTGTGGCCGTTCATCAGCACGCGGCGCTCGATGTGCAGGCGCACGGCGCGCGCCAGGACCAGGCGCTCCACATCGCGGCCCGCCTCCACCATTTCCTCCGCGGTGAACTTGTGGTCCACGCGGGCGGCTTCCTGCTCGATGATCGGGCCTTCGTCCAGATCCGACGTCACATAATGCGCCGTCGCGCCGATCAGCTTCACGCCGCGGGCGTGCGCCTGATGGTAGGGCCGCGCGCCCTTGAAACTCGGCAGGAAGGAGTGGTGGATGTTGATCGCGCGGCCCGACAGGCTCGTGCACAACGCCGCGCTCAACACCTGCATGTAGCGCGCGAGCACCACGAGCTCGACATTCTCCTCCGCGACAAGCTCCAGCAGCTTCGCCTCGGCCCGCGCCTTCGTGTCGGTTGTCACCGGAATGTGGTGGAACGGCACGCCGTAACTCGCCGCCAGTTGATAGGTGTCGCGGTGGTTCGACACCACGCTGGTGATCTCGCACTTCAACTCGCCACTGCGGTGGCGATAGAGGAGGTCGTGCAGGCAGTGATCGAACTTCGACACCATCAGCAGCACGCGCGGCCGCTCCGCCGGCAGATGCATCTGCCAGTCCATCGCGAATTCCGCGGCGACCGGCGCGAACGCCTCTTTCAGAACCGCGAGCGGCGTCGCCGCCTGCGGCGCGAAATGCACCCGCATGAAGAAGCGGCTCGTGTCCGGATCGCCGAACTGTGCGCTGTCGAGGATGTTCGCGCCCTGCGCATGCAGGTTTGCCGCGACGGCATGCACGATACCGACGCGGTCCGCACAGGACAGCGTTAAGATGCAATCGTTACCAGACGTCACATGCCGACCCGTTCGTCGCCCAGGGCTTCCCACGCCAGCCTGCGGGCCGCGTTCGGGTCGTGTACCACATGCGGTGCGCCGTCGCCGAAGATCGTTGTCGCGCGCTTCGCCGCATCGTAGCGCGGCCAGTCGAGCGTCGGTGTCGCCGGATTGCCGGTCTTCGCGAAGGCGAGCCAGCTGTCCATCATCGCGGCGGCGAGGGCTTCCGCGTCCGGCCCCGTGCCGAAGAAATCCTTCACCTCGTCGCGCGCATGCGTGCCGAACACGAAGCCGACTTCGATCACGTGACCCGCGCCGACAACGCCGCCCATCATCGGTGATGGCCAGTCGATGCGATAGGCATAGCTGGGCGCCAACTTCGCCTGCGCCTCCAGCAGCTTCACCGTCGGAATCCAGAACACGCTGTCGGTGATCGCCGCGGTCGCCGTCTCATACGGCGCCTGCTCGCCATAGCTGGCGATCACCGCGTCGGCATGCGCTTCGCCGACGATGCCGCCCATGCGTGTGCGCAGCTCCGCCGCGCTCTGCTCGCGAAATTGCGGGTTGAACGCGAACATCAGCTTGGTCTCATCGCGCGTGGTACCGGCCAGCAGCGGCACGCCGTTGGCCGAGCCATCGCGGATACAATCGATCGCGCGTCGCGGCAGCACATCGCCATCGGCGGTCGGTGCAAAGAGCAAGCCCGGGCGCCCCGTATTCTCCGTCTCGATCTCGTGCTGCGCTTTGAAGATCGCATCGGCGGAAAGGGTCAATGCCTTCGCCGGATCGTCGCTGCAGCCGAGCTTGGCGAGCAACGTGCGAGCCGTCTCGGCGCTCTTGTCGCGCGCCAAGCCGACATGCGCCGCGCCGGATTCGCAGATCGCCTTGTGGAACAGCCCCTTCGCGGATGGCGTCGCCATCAGCGCGCACACGCTCGCCGAACCGGCGCTCTCGCCGAAGATCGTCACATTGCCGGGATCGCCGCCGAACGCCGCGATGTTGTCGTGCACCCATTTCAG
>DATAHD010000351.1:0-7583 GCA_036263395.1 Rhizomicrobium sp.
AGAGCGATGGCGATGGAAAACCGCTTCATCGCTGCTTAACCCATCGGATAGAGGATGTCGCGCGTCACGCCGTCGATCTTTTTCATCACCTCAGGCGACAGCGTGAGATCGGACGCGGCGAAGATGTCGTCCAGCTGATCCTCGCGCGTCGCACCGACGATGGTCGAGGCCACGAACGGATGTTGCTTGCTCCACGCCGTCGCCAACGTGACAACCGACATGCCGGCTTCCGCCGCAATCGCTTGAAACCGCTCGGTCGAGGACAGCGACTTCTCATTGACGAAGCGCTTCGCCATCGCCGCCTGCCGCCCACCTATCTTGAGATAGTTCGAGAACCGCGCCCCATCCGGCGTCGCGCCGCCCTGGTACTTGCCCGACAGCACGCCGCCGGCCAGCGGCGAATACGGGATCAGGCTCACGCCTTCCTGCGTGCACACCTGCGAGAGCGCATCTTCGAAGCGGCGGTTGTTCAGGCTGAAATTGTTCTGGATCGTCTCATAGCGCGCCAGGCCATATTTCTCCGACACGGCGAGACTCTTCATCAGCCCCCACGCCGTCTCGTTGCTGCAGCCGAGCACGCGCACCTTGCCCGCCTGTACCAGATCGTCCAGCGCCATCATCTGCTCTTCATAGCGCGCGCCGTGATCGGGCCAGTGCGTCTGATAGAGATCGACATAGTCGGTATCCAGCCGCTTCAGGCTCGCCTCGATCGCGCGCACGATGTTGTGGCGGTCCAGTGCCGTCATGCCGGCACGCTGCGATCCCTTGATCCAGCCGTGGCTCGGCCCACACACCTTCGTCGCCAGGATGATCTCGTCGCGCCGCTTGGTCTTCATCCAGCGCCCGACGATCTCCTCCGTCCGCCCGGCCCAGTCCTCGCTCGGCGGCACTGGATAGTTCTCCGCGGTATCAAAGAAGTTGATCCCCGCCTCCAGCGAGCGATCGAGAATACGGTGCGAGGTCTTCTCGTCGGCCTGGTTGCCGAACGTCATCGTCCCCATGCAAATCTTCGAAACAACAATCGCGCTCTTACCCAGCCGTTCGTGCTGCACTGTCAGAAATCCTTCAAAATGTTGGGAGCGCCCTTAAGGCGCGAATACCGACCGATATAGTGGGTTCCCGCGAAAACGCCAGCGCCGCCGCGGATCGCGCTCCGCCCGTGAGCCCGTGCGCCACCATGCGCAAGACATCCGGTCGCGCGATGCGCGCATCGCGCAGTGCATCGCAGCAAAGAACCATACACATCTGTCATGATCGGTTGATGTCCTACACCAATACTGCGACTGTCCTGTCAGGCGCACCGCGTCTGTTTCCGCCTCGGGAGATTTACAATGGTAACATTTACCGGCATCACCGGTGATGACTCCTATGTCGGCGGTTTGGGCGACGATGTCTTTGATCTCAGCCAGGGCGGCAACGACACGGCCGAGGGCGCCGAAGGGGCAGACGTCTTCCAGTTCGGCGCCACCTTCAACGCCCAGGACTCGATCAACGGCGGCGACGGAACGGACACGCTGGTCCTGAACGGCGACTACAGTACCAAGCTGAACCTCGGCCTGAGTTCCTTCTACTCCATCGAGCGGATTCAGCTTGCCGACGGCTTCAACTACAACCTGAAACTTCAGGACTCGGCCGTCACGAACTTCACGACGCTCACCGTCGATGCTTCGTCCCTCACAGCGCCGCACCATCTCACCTTCAACGGCGCGCTCGAGCAGGGCGGCAGCTTCGATATCACCGGCGGTGCCGGCGACGACACGGTCACGGGCGGCGCAGTCGATGACGTTATCCGCGGCGGCGACGGCAACGACCGTCTGTCCGCCGGCCCGTCCGGCAACGACACAATCGACGGCGGCAACGGCAACGACGACATTACGGCCGGTGCGAGCGGCAGCGACACGATCACGGGCGGCGCCGGCAACGACACGATCCGCGTGTCCGGCACGTTCAATCCCAACAATCAGATCGACGGCGGCATCGGGAACGACACCCTGGTTCTCGCCGGCGACTACAGCGCAGGCTTCACGCCGACGACTGCGATGCTGCAGAACATCGAGACGATCAAGCTGACCAACCACTACGATTACGATTTCACCATCTCCCAAGAGGTGGCTGGCACTCTGGACGGCGGCGCCCTCGGCGCGGGCAACAGCCTTAGTGTCACCGTTTCCCATACCTCACTTACGATCATCGGCGGCGCTGGTGATGACACGGTGATGTTCGCGAATCCGGGCGGCAGCCAACGCGGGGCTGCCGTTGTCGATCTGTCGCGTGGAGGCAACGACACTGTTGAAAACAGCGGCAATTCCGTTGGCGCTTCTCTGGAGAAAATCCTGTTCGGTGGCGCTTACACGACGGATGACGTCATCAATGGTGACCGCGCGATCGAGGTCGTGTTCAACGGCGAATACGCAGCGCCGCTGACCTTCGACCCGGCGCACTTCGTCAACGTTAAAACGATCACGCTGGGGCGCGGCCACGACTACAATCTCGCGTTTGGTGCCGTCAGCAATGCGCAAGACGGTGCGATGGTCTTCGACGCCGGCGCGCTCGGTGCGGCCAACACCGCCACGATCGATGCTTCGGCTGTTCTCATTTCAGATGTCGGCTCGACGCCCAGCATGGCAACCTTGATCGGTGGCGGCGGTGACGACGTCCTGATCGGCCGCGCGACGCAGTCCTCGACGTTCGACCTGCATCGCGGTGGTGACGATCATGCGACCGGCGGCTCGGCCGCCGATGTGTTCGATTTCGGTGCGGGGTTCAGCAGTGGCGACGTCATCGCCGGCGGCGCCGGGCACGACACGGTCAACTTCTCCGGCACATATAAGGGGCCGGCCATCCATGTGGGCGCGGCGAACTTCACGGGCGTCGATGAGTTCACCTTCAGGCATCCGGGAGATGAAGATGCCAGGCCCCACCCGTACACGTCCAAGCTCGTCATCGACGGAACGTTCACAACCGACGCCGGACAACCCCTGACGATCACGGGGTACGATACATCTGTCCGCGATATCGCCGTGCTCAAACTGGATGGCTCAGCGAGCAGTGTTGCACTGGATATCTCTCTCGGCAAAGGCAACGACACGATCCAGGGCAGCGCGTTCGCCGACACGATCACCGATCATGGCGGCTATGACATCATCAACGCCGGCGATGGTGCGGACACAATCACAGATCAGTCCGGCGGCATCGCGCAAGGCGAAGGTGGCGACGACGTGATCATTATAGGACATGGCGGCCATGCAGGCGGCGGATCCGGCAACGACACCCTCACCGCGATCGATGGGGGCGGCGTCCTTTCCGGTGGTGCAGGCGACGACATTCTGACCTCGACGAAGGTCAACGCCAACGGAACCAGTACGCTCGACGGCGGCCGGGGCGACGACGTTCTGACTTCGAACAGCGTAGCGGCGCACGACATTCTGACCGGCGGCGCCGGTGCCGACGTGTTCCAGTTCTCGGAAGCGCCCGTTGCCTACTACGACACGATCACAGATTTCACCGCTCAGGATCACATTCACGTCGATCATCTCAAACTGGCGCAGATACATATCACTGAGGCAGGGCCACACAGCCTTTCCGAGGCAACCTTCGCTTCGGACATCGGTGCGGTGTCCCATAATCTTGAAAGCGGCGAGATCCGCATCTTCGTTGCGACTGGCGGCGATATGGCCGGCGAACGGTTCCTCATATGCGGCATTGGTGCTCAGACTTTGGGCGCGCTGATCCATGCCGACGGCACAACGCCCATTACGGCCGACGCTTTTGTTTAGCTGTTCATCCCACCAAATCCGCATGCAAATGTAGGCTTGTGGCTGCGCCGGCGGGGTTGTCTGTGCGCATCCCACGTCGGACAACCCGCAAAATCGCGACTCGGGATATTGCGACTTCGGCCCGCCGGCATTGACCACACGACTGTTGCGTCGATCATGACACGGTTGCGCAGTGAAACACCGTTAGGAGGGTCACATGACGAAATTTACGGGAACATCCGGCGACGACAATTTCGTGGGTATGGGCGAGGCCGATGTCTTCGACCTGCGCATCCGTGGGGGAGAGGACACCGCGATTGGCAATGGCGGCGATGATGTATTCGTGTTCGATGGTGGCTTCGATAGCGGCGACAGGATCGATGGTGGCGAGGGTTTCGATACGGTCGTTCTGGCGGGCAACTACTTTCTGAATGTCGCCTTCGATCCGAACACAATTCAGAATGTGGAGAAGCTGCTGCTCACCGGCGCCTTCTATTACAATCTGACTTTCGACGACGGGACGATCGCGAGCGGTGCCAGCATGCTGGTTGACGCGCGCGCATCGGGCAACCTGACGCTGGACGCTTCGGCAGAGATCGACGGCCATCTGAATGTGATTGGCGGAGCCGGGGACGATGTCATCACTTTGGGAGGAAGCGGCACCAGCATAAAAGGGAATGCTGGCGACGATATGATCACCATTCTTGACGGTAGTGCTGTGGCGCGTGTCATCACCGGCGGTGATGGCGACGACACCATCGTCATGGCGCATCTTCAGGCGACCGATCAGATCGACGGTGGAAACGGCCTCGACACCTTGGTGCTCGATGGCGACTACAGCGCCGGCATCACGTTATCGAGCGTTGCCTTCGAGGTGATGGGTTTTGGGGCCGGATTTGACTATGCGATCACGGCCGCTCCCGGGTTTGCCACGCAGACCAGTCCCATGGTGATCGATGCCCGCTCTCTCGGTGCTGCCGACAGCGTGCATTTCGATGCGTCCGGCATCGCCTCGGCCGCAGGCACGTTCAATTCGCTTTCCGGTTACGGTGGCGCCGGTGACGACACATTCATCTTCTCCGTCACAGCTGGCATTGCGGTCGCAAAATCGGTCGATATCAGCCAGGGCGGTAACGACACAACAGTGGGAACAATACAAACCGTCTATGCGGGTAGCACATTCGACGCTGGTGACAGTATCTCCGCCAGGAACCTTATACTCGACGGCGATTATGCGCATCAGATGACGCTCACGGATGCAAACCTGAAGGACGTTCAAACATTCACGCTTATGGCCGGGCATGACTATTCGCTCCGCGCAGAAAGCGCATTTTCGCATAAGATCGATGCGACGGCGTTAGGGGTGCTGGATACGTTGCATCTGACCGCGCGCGGTACAGCTGGCACCTGGAACGTCACTGGCGGTGCCGGCGATGATGTGATCTCCGCAGCGAAAAAGGTATTGCTCGGTGCGAACGGCGGCGCTGGGGATGATATGCTGTCGGGAGGGGGCCGAAACGACACGCTTGTCGGTGGCGAAGGCAATGACGTTCTCAAGGGTGGCGGGCGCAACGACACCCTCTCCGACGCAGGCGGCACCCACAATGTTCTCGACGGTGGCGATGGAAACGACACTTTGTCGACAGGTGTCGGTGCCGACACGCTGACGGGCGGGACAGGTCTCGACAAGTTCGTATTCACGACGGCATCGCTCGCCGCCAACATGGATACGATCACGGACTTCAGTGGCGGCGAGAAGATCGACACGATATTCCATGTGACGGCATTCGACGCCGCGGTCAGCCATGACCTGTCGGCAGCGACATTTGTATCGGACCTCACTGTGATCGGCGCCAACCTTGCCGCGAACCATGCGGTCGTCTTTACCGCCACTGGCGGTGACCTTGCGGGACACCGCTATCTGCTCATCGGTGCGGACGCGACGGTTGGATATAACGCAGGGACGGATTGGGTGATCCAGATCGACGGTACCGCTGCAATTTCGACCAGCACTTTTATCTAAGGCGCGTCGGCAACAGCGGTCCTTTGGCTGCTCGCGCTGCCAGGCCGTACGCATACCCCTCATTCCTTGACCCGGGTGGGCGCAGGGCCGATAACCCCAGCGCGCCCGGGGATGTTCCCCGGGCGTCCCCATATAAGGAGTGCGCCCGTGTTCCCGTCAGTTCTGCCAACCTATAGTCGGATGGATGTCGCATTCGTCCGCGGCGAGGGTCCGTACCTTTTCGCCGAGGGTGGCGAACGATATCTGGATTTCGGTGCGGGCATCGCCGTCAACGCCTTCGGTCACGCCAACCCCACGATGGTCGCCGCGCTGACCGAGCAGGCGGGCAAGCTCTGGCACACCTCCAACCTCTACCGCGTGCCGGGGCAGGAGAGCCTGTCGAAAAAGCTCGTCGAACACACCTTCGCCGACACCGTGTTCTTCACCAACTCCGGCGCCGAGGCGTGCGAGTGCGCCTTCAAGATGGCGCGCCGCTATCAGCACGTCTCCGGCCATCCGGAAAAGTATCGCATCGTCACGTTCGAAGGCGCCTTCCACGGCCGCACCCTCGCCGGCATCGCCGCCGGCGGTCAGGCCAAGCTGCTCGACGGCTTCGGCCCCAAGGTCGACGGCTTCGATCAGGTGCCGCCGAACGACATCGACGCGCTGAAGAAAATCATCGGTCCGGGCACCGCCGCGCTGATGATCGAGCCGGTGCAGGGCGAGGGCGGCATCCGCGTTCTCTCCGCCGATTATCTCAAGACCTTGCGCAAGCTGTGCGACGAGCACGGCATGCTGCTGATCTTCGATGAGATCCAGACGGGCGTCGGCCGCACCGGAAAACTCTTCGCCCACGAATGGAGCGGCATCACGCCGGACATCATGTGCGTCGCGAAGGGCATCGGCGGCGGCTTCCCGCTCGGCGCCTGTCTCGCGACGGCAGAGGCCGCGAAGGGCATGACCGCCGGCACGCACGGTTCGACCTATGGCGGCAACCCGCTCGGCATGGCGGTGGGCAACGCGTCGATCGACCTCGTCACCGCGCCCGGCTTCCTCGAGCACGTGAGCAAGATCGCCAACTACCTGAACCAGCAACTCGGCAGCCTCATCGCCAATCATCCCGATGTGTTCGAAGAGGTGCGCGGCAAGGGCCTCATGTTGGGCCTCAAGATGAAAGTGCCGAACGGCGACTACCTCGCCGCGATGATGAAGCACGGCATCACCGGCGTCGGCGCCGGTGACAACGTCATCCGCCTGCTCCCGCCGCTGATTATCGAAGAGAGCCACGTCCGCGAAGCGATCGAAAAACTCGAAGCCGCCGCCCGCGACTGCGAAGCCGCCCTCAAAAAAACGGAAGCGGCCTAGTCATGACCCGCCACTTCGTAGACCTCGCCGATCACGACGCGGCGACCCTTCGCGCATTGCTGGAAGACGCCAAGGCCCGCAAGGCCGCGCGCAAGGGCCTGCCCAAAGGCACCGCCGACGCCGACGCGCCGCTCGCCGGCCAGGTCCTCGCGATGATCTTCGACAAGCAGTCGACCCGCACCCGCGTCTCTTTCGACGTCGGCATGCGCCAGCTCGGCGGCACCACCATCATGCTCAGCGGTAGCGAGATGCAGCTGGCGCGCGAAGAGACCATCGGCGACACCGCACGTGCCCTCTCGCGCTATGTCGATGCGATCATGATCCGCATTCTCGACCATGACTCGCTGGTCGAGATGGCCAAATACGCCACCGTGCCGGTGATCAACGGCCTGACGAAGCGCCAGCATCCCGGTGATCAACGGCCTGACGCGCTTCTCCCATCCGTGCCAGATCATGGCCGA
>DATAHD010000352.1:0-5171 GCA_036263395.1 Rhizomicrobium sp.
GAGGACGAGAAGCAATCCGCCCGTTCCGGCCATCACCGCGCCTTTCGCGAAGCCGATGCGGTGGCGCGGATGCGTGAGGCGAAACTTCAGCCGCTGCGCGAGGCCCTCACCCGCCAGGGCGTGCCGGAGGCGGACGCCGGCATCTATGTCGAACAACTGCTGGAGCCGGGCGCGATCGAAGGCGCGATGAACTGGTACCGCGCGAGCGGCATCGGCGCGGCGGAGACGCCGAAGATCGCCACGCCGACGCTCTATGTTTGGGGCACAAGCGACGCCACCGTCGGCCGCCGCGCCGCGGAGCTCACGGCGGAATACGTCACCGGCCCCTATCGCTTCGTCGAGATCGAAGGCGCCGGGCACTTCGTGGTGGATCAGGAACCGGCGCGCGTGAGTGCCCTCCTCCTCGAACACATCAAAGGTTGATCCAGAGCGACACGGCGACGCCGCGCTCCTGCAACGCGTTCTGTCCCGCGGGCGAGGTGTATGCGCCGAACTGCACGCCGTATTTCTCGGAGAAATTATAGACCGCCGAGAATTCCAACTTGTGCGAGCGATAATAGCTGTACGGCGCGCGCGCACTGCCCGACACGATGTTGAAGCTCTGCAGCATCAGAATCCACTTCGGCGCGTAGTGCCAGCCGAGCGTGACATCGATCGGCACCTCATTGGGTCGCCCGCCCGAGACCCAGCGATGTCCCACCTGCACATCCAGAAACGCGTCGCGGTCGCTGAGCGAAAAGTTGCTGCCATAGAGGAGCCGCACCTCACCCTGACTGCCAGACACGCCGTTCGATGAAACAGAGAGATTGAACGCACCAGCCGTCTTGCCGGAGGCTTCAAGCGACAACGTGCCGATGGCATCCGTCAGCCGAAATCGAGCACCGCCGCCGAAGGCCACATCCTTCGCCTCGCTCTTCTTCCCAATCGCGGGGGTTTCATGCGCGATGGCGAACTCCGGATCGGCAAACAGCGTGAGCCGATCCCACAGCCCGTACTGCACATAGGCTTTCAGCAGCAGCTTGTTGTAACTGACCGGAATGGCGAGATCGCCATCATTGTCAAACGCCGCATCCGCCGTCGCATAGGTCGGCCCGGCGATGATCTGGAGCCCGCCTTCAGGCAACGTCCAGGCGCCAGCGAATGCTCGCATCGGGAGCAACGCCACGTACAAGAGAAGCACCGCGCAGCGCATCAGAGGAGATAGGCGACCCACGACGTCCCGACCGATAAGAGCGACGTGGCAATGGCGACCTGTGATCGCAATCGAGAAATTTTGAGAGATGCGAGCAGAACAATCGCGACCGGCAGAACGGATGCCGTAAGCCAAAACATCTGATGCCGCGTCCCCTGTAATTCCGATAACGCGAACGAGGCGGCGACGACGAGGACAAGCATCGAGAGCAAAGGCGATCCACTTCCCCGCATCGACGGAAGTAAGGCGGCGGCGATCAACGCGGGAACGACGGCGCAGAGACCCGTCAGGACAGCGTAAGGCGCCATCGTCAGCGGCGGAACCGGCGAGCGAAGGCCGAGTGTGGCGATAGTAACTTGCAGAGGGGATAGTGCCCCCACGACTGAAACATGTGAAAGCCAGAGGAGCGCCACGCACATCAGCGGCGCAGCCGCAACCAATATGGCCAACGAGACCTGATCGTAGCTGTTGCGGCGAAGCTGCGGCTGCACCACCAACACGATGATGAACCCAGCTAGAAACACCACGCCGATTGGATCGACGAGCAACATCAAGGCGAGGCAGGCGCCCATAGCCATGATTGCTTGAACTGATGGCACGGCGATGCCGCGCCTCGCGGCTGCGCACAAACCAAGCAATGTAAGGCTAAGCCAGACCGGGCCGTCGATTTTCGCCAACGCCCAAACCATATCGGGGATGGCAAGGAAGCTCACGCACACGACGGCACTGGCGATCCAGCTGTATTCAGCAGAGCGCAGCTCGCTGAA
Source organism: Rhizomicrobium sp. (assembly GCA_036263395.1). Lineage (GTDB taxonomy): Bacteria > Pseudomonadota > Alphaproteobacteria > Micropepsales > Micropepsaceae > Rhizomicrobium. The sequence continues at coordinate 1,960 of DATAHD010000352.1, forward strand.
GGCCAACACAGCGAAAACGACTGCCGGGATCGCGGCAATCATCCACCACGCGCCGGGGATGACTGCTCCGACAATGAGGATCAGCAGCGCAGCGGCTCCGCTAACCACCAACGAAAGAGGAATATGCCGAGCGCCGACGTTCATGCCGTAGCACCTCGCGCTACGCCATGCTGGGTCTTCTCCCAATAGAACGGCCGCCGGATAAGCTGCCAGAGGCCACGATAGGCGGCCACCGAGATCAGCAGCCAATAGAAGAACGACGTGACACCGCACGGCACAAGCTGCAGCCAGCCACGCTTCACCGCCCCGAACATCATCAGATAGGTGAAGATCGCATTGCCGAGCACGAGGCTTCCCAAAGCGAAGATCCCAAGCCACTCAGCGAAAAAGCCGAATCGAAGGCTGAACCCCGGCACATGCGTGACAGCAAAAAGTAGCCAGAGCAGCGGATTGATCAGGGCCGAGAAGAACGCCCCGCCGATGAAGAGCTGGAACGTCACGAAGCCGCGGAGCCCGACACAGCGCAGCAACGCCCGCGGATCGCGCATGTGCACGAGCCACGTCTGCATATACCCCTTCATCCAGCGCGACCGCTGGCGTGTCCAGTTGCCGAAGGTGCGCGTCGCCTCCTCGAACGTGGTCGAGTCGAGCGTGCTGACGCGATAGCCCTTCTGCGCCAGCCGGATTCCGAGATCGGCGTCCTCCGTGACATTGAACGGATCCCAACCCCGGATTTCGCGCAGGACATCGGTACGAAAGTGGTTGGATGTGCCACCCAACGGCATCGGTACCGCCATCGTAGCAAGCCCGGGAAGTAGAAAACCGAACCACAGCTCGTAGTCGAGCGTAAAAAGCGCCGCCAACCACGAGTCCGTCGCGTTGTAGAAGCTCAATCGCGCCTGCAGGCAGGCAAGCGAGTTCTCCGCGGCACGAAACGCAGCAACGGCTTTGCGAAGCTGATCCGGTTCGGGCTTATCTTCGGCATCGTAGATGACGAGAAATTCGCCGCGTGCGCCGGGCAACGCAAAGTTGCAGGCCTTCGGCTTTGTGCGTGGATGACAAGGCGGAACGCACACCACCGTCACGAAGTCTGTGAAGGCGTTCGCAGCCGCGACCGTTTCAACATCATCGGCTTCAACAACGATGCGAATATCGAGTTTGTCGGCCGGATAATCCATCGCCCGCAAATGCTGTATCAGCGCCGGTAGAACCTCAGACTCGCGATAGACCGGGACGAGGATGCTAAAAATTGGAAGCGTCGTGTTGGCGGGCAACTCGTATTGTTTTTGCTTTTCGTAAGCGCCGACGCCGACCAACAAACAGCGGAACGCCACATTGAGAAGAAACCCCGCGCCCAATGCGACAGCCAGAGCGAAGAGCATCACGCCCGGCACAAGCACGAGCGCAACAAGCAAGATAGTGCAACCAATTGCGAAGGCCGTCAGCTGTGACGTCGTCACCCGCACATGCGCCGAAAATTCCGGAAATGCGCGCGCAAGCCCCCACACCGCCTGATCGGCGGCATCCAAATCTTCCCCCAAAGCCCACCCCAACCAATCATTGTCCGAGCGGCACGAAGCCGCCAGGAATATTTCGTTTTACTGATACGTCCCAATAAACACGGGATTACGCGCTAGACATGCAATTAGCGCTTGCACCGGAGAGAGAATCAATAGTCGACAACTTATGCGGGAATCGCCCACAACCCTCATAGCGACAGTTGTCACAAGATACACCCTTGGGTAAGGCCAAGTTCTCTCGGCCTCAGGGGGTGTCCCATTGGAGACCCGACCGGCCTTCGGCGCGCATCCGTGACTGGCGCAACCTTCTCAGCGAATTCCGATCAGCTTATGCGTCTGCAAGCTCAACCGCCACTGCGGATGCGCCAGGCAGTACTCCGTCGCCGCCGCGGTATTGGCATCGCGCGCAGGATTGTCCATCGGCTGCAGGAAGAAGTTGTCGAACGCCAGCGCTTCGAACCGCTCCGGCTCGGCGCCAACCTGCGGATAGACGAGCTTCAACTCGTTCCCGCGCGTCAGCTGAAACTCGGCTCCTGCCTTCGGGCTCACACAGATCCAGTCTATCCCCGGCGGTGGAAGCAGCGTCCCATTGGTCTCAATCCCGACTTCAAACCCGCGCCCATGCAGCGCCGCGATGGCCGCATCATCCAGCTGCAGCAACGGCTCACCACCGGTGCACACCACATACGGCCGCCCCGCTGCACTTGCCGGCCATTGCGCAACCACCACATCGGCCAGCGCCTCCGCGGTTGCGAACTTCCCGCCGTTCACGCCATCGGTGCCGACAAAGTCCGTATCGCAGAACTGGCACGTCGCCTTGCCGCGATCGCGTTCCAGCCCCGTCCACAAATTGCATCCGGCAAAGCGCAGGAACACCGCGGCGCGGCCCGTCTGCGCGCCCTCGCCTTGCAGCGTGTAGTAAATCTCTTTCACGGAGTACGTCATGACGCCCTGTGCTTCACCCAGCCCTTGGCGCGCAGATCGCACGCCGGGCACGTGCCGCAGCCATAGCCCCAGGCGTGCCTGTGCTCACGATCGCCGTGGTAGCAGGTGACGCTATCCTCCACGATCAGATCGACCAGCGTCTGACCGCCGGCATCGAACGCCATCTTCCACGTCGCCGCCTTGTCGATTTTCATCAGCGGCGTGTGGATGACGATCTCTTTCTCCAGCGCGAGGCTCAACGTCTGCGCCGTCGATTTGATCGTCGCATCGCGGCAATCGGGATAGCCGGAGAAATCGGTCTCGCACATTCCGCCGACCAGATGCGTGATCCCGCGCCGATAACCGAGCGCCGCCGCCGCGGTGAGGAAGAAGATGTTACGGCCCGGCACAAAGGTGTTCGGCAGCCCGCTGCCCGTCATCTCGATCTGCATGTCGGACGTCAGCGCTGTGCCGCCGATCTGGCGCAGCAGCTCGAGCGGCAGAACATGATCCTCGCCCAGCCGCTCATCCCAATGTGGAAACGACTGGCGCAACGCGCTCAGGATCTTCGGTCGCGCTTCAAGCTCTACGATATGGCGCTGTCCATAGTCGAAGCCGATCGTCTCCACCTTGTGAAAGCGGTGGAGCGCCCAGGCGAGACAGGTCGTCGAGTCCTGTCCGCCGGAGAAAAGTACCAATGCACTGTCGTTCATCGCCGCTCTTTACATGGCGGCGGCGTACGGTTCCAGTTGCGAAGCCGGCGGTGCA
>DATAHD010000353.1:0-27048 GCA_036263395.1 Rhizomicrobium sp.
GCCAGGACATCGTGATCGCATCGCCCCCGGTTTCGCCCAATGTGGTCGCCAGGATCTTGATAACCCAGAACCCCAGCGTCACCGCGGGGACCTTGCTCAATGCCGATCGATTGTCGTTCACGTCACTTGCCTCCGCGTCTCCTTCGCAAGTAGCTGAAACAGTGTGTCACGGGCGCGGCGGGAAAGATTGTTTTTTCTCAATCTCCCTGTCGCGGCAACCACGCTAAACTCTAGGTGAACCCGAAGCCCGCGGCCCCGCGTGAAACTCCTGCTGATAGAAGACGATCCCGACACCGCGCGCTTCATCGTCAAATCCCTGCGTGAGCATCACCATACTGTCGATCATGCCGCCGACGGTGCCGAAGGTCTTACGCTGGCGGGGCGCGGCGGCTACGACACATTGATCGTCGATCGCATGCTGCCGGCGCTCGACGGCCTCAGCCTGGTGCGCAACCTGCGCGCATCCGGTGACACAACGCCGGTCCTCTTCCTCACCACAATGACGAGCATCGAAGACCGTGTCGAAGGCCTCGAGGCCGGCGGCGACGACTACCTCGTCAAGCCCTTCGCGATGGCCGAACTGCTGGCCCGCCTCAATGCCCTTGGCCGCCGCCCGCAGGCCGTGAGCCCCCGGATCGTCGTCGGCGAGCTCGAGCTCGATCTGATGAAGCGCGCCGCACGCCAGGCCGGTCATGCCGTCGATCTGCAGCCGCAGGAATTCCGCCTGCTGGAATATCTGGCACAGAATGCGGGCCGCACCGTCACACGCACCATGCTGCTCGAGCACGTCTGGGATCTGCATTTCGATCCCGGCTCGAACATCGTGGAATCCCACATGAGCCGCCTGCGCGCCAAGCTCGACCGCGGCACGCGGAAAGGGCACGATCTGATCCAGACCATTCGCGGCGTCGGTTATTCCTTTCGTGCCGATTAGGCTGTTTCACACCGAGAGTTTTCGTCTCTCCGCCATTTACGCGGCGCTGTTCATCGGCTCGATGATCGCGCTCATGGCGATCACCTATCTCAGCATCGACGCCGCTTTTCGTGCCGAAGCGGTGGCCAGCATCGACGGCGATCTCGCCGCCCTCAAGAGCGGCTACAGCGCCGAGGGCCGCGGCGAGGCGGTCGAGGTCATCAACCAGATCCTCTCGTCGCGCGAAACCTCCGACGTCCTGGTTCTGCAGGATCGCGCCGGCCACAAGATCGCCGGCAACGGCCCGCCCGTCGTGCCGCACGCACTCGGCATACTCACGGAAAGCGAACACGCGCTCGGCAAGGACGGCCGAAAGCACACCGTTCTTGGAAAGGTCATCGCGCTTGGTGACCTCTACGTGTTCGCCGGACGCGATCTGAGTGCCGCCCGGCGTGCGGAGCTCAGCGTGCTCCAGGGTTTTGGCTGGGTGTTCGTCATCGTCCTGCTCATCGGCACAGCCGGTGGCATCGTGACGAGCCGCGCCTTCCTCGCCCGCATGGATGCGATTGCGCAAACGTGCAGTGCCATCATGGCCGGACGTTTCGGCGACCGCATCCCGGTGCGCGGCACCCAGAACGAACTCGACAAGCTCGCCCACGCCATCAACGCGATGCTCGACCGCATTGATGCGCTGATGGAAAGTCTGAAGCAGGTGTCGAACGACATCGCGCACGACATGCGCACGCCGCTCACCCATCTGCGCAACCGCCTCGAAGCCGCCAAAGCGGGGGAGGGCACCGACACACCTGCCGCGCTCGACGGCGCCATCGCCGACACCGACCGCCTGCTCGCGATGTTCGCCGCACTCCTGCGCATCGCCCAGATCGAAGCCGGCACCCGCCGTGCCTCGTTTGCGCCGGTTGATCTCAGCGATGTTCTCGCGCATGTCGCCGGTCTTTATCAGCCGGAAGCACAGGACCGCGGCCACACCCTCACGGTCGATGCGCGGTCACCGGCAGTGATCCAAGGCGACCGCCAGCTTTTGCTGCAATTGTTCGCCAACATCCTCGAAAATGCGCTGACCCACACCTCACCCGGCACCGCCATAGTAATCGGCATGAAGCGCACGGACGACGGCACGCACATCGCCATCGCCGACAACGGCCCCGGCGTCCCGGCATCGGAAGCGCAAAACATCTTCCGCCGTTTCTACCGCCTGGAGCAAAGCCGCTCCTCACCGGGAACAGGCCTCGGCCTCTCGATGGCCGCCGCCATCGCCGACCTCCACAACGCCACCATAGCCGCCAAAGACAACGCCCCCGGCCTCAGGATCGAGATCGTATTTCCGAACGCGTGAACGCCTTCAACCCGCCGGCGCGACGTTCGCAACGATCGCTTCCGCCTTCGCGAACAGCGCCGGATCGATGTTCAGGCCCGACGCGCCCGCATTCTCTTCCACCTGCGCTGGCTTGCTCGCGCCGATGATCGCCGACGCGACGTTCGGCTCGCGCAGCACCCACGCCAGCGAGAATTGCGTCAGCGTGCATCCCGCCTCCTGCGCCAGCGGCTTCAGCTTCTGCACCGCTTCCAGCAGTTCGCGTCCCGTCCAGCGGTTCATGAAGCCGCCCATCGCATCGCTCGTCGCGCGGCTGTCGGCCGGCGGCGGCGAATCCGGCAGGTACTTGCCGGTCAGCACGCCCTGTGCCAGCGGCGACCACACGATCTGCGATACGCCGTTCGCCGCCGACAGCGGAATGACCTTCTCCTCCGGCCGCCGCCACAGCAGCGAATATTGCGGCTGGCTCGACACGAAATGCGTGCCCGGTGTCTTGAAGCTCGCCGCGATCTGCTCCGGCGACCATTCGCTGAACCCGATGTAGCGCGCCTTGCCCGCCTTCACGACATCGCTCAGCGCGCCCATCGTCTCTTCCAGCGGCGTCTCGCTGTCGTAGCGGTGGCACTGATAGAGATCGACATAGTCGGTCTTCAGCCGCGTCAGCGACGCGTCGATCTGTTTCATGATCTGCGCCCGCGACAGCCCTTTGTCGCTGCTGCTCATCGGGAAGAACACCTTGGTCGCCATGACATAGCTGTCGCGCTTGCGATCCTTCAGCACCTCGCCCAGAAAACTCTCCGCCGCGCCGCGGCCATAGACGTTCGCCGTGTCGATGAAGTTGATCCCGAGCTCGAACGAGCGCTCGACACACGCCGCCGCCTTGTCGCGCTCGACGCCGACGCCAAACGTCAGCCACGACCCCAGCGAAATCTCCGACACTTCCAAATCGCTGGCGCCCAGCTTGCGATACTTCATCTGCGTTTCCTCGTCGTTGTTATCTGAGAACGACCTTAGCACCCGCGCAGGCGGAGGCAGCGTGAACTATTTTTTGCCGCCACTCTTCGCCGGCGCGGGCTTCAGCCGAATGAACATGCCGCGGCCTTCTTCCCGGCGCATCTCGAAGCCGCCGGTCAGCATGACAAGATCGCTCAGCTTGGATTTCCCATAGCTGCGGGGATCGAAGTCCGGTGCAAGGTTCGTCAGCTGATTGCCGACGTTTGCAAGCATGACCCAACCATCCTCGCCTTCCAGCTGCGCAATCGCGGTTCGGATCAGCGCCGTCGCCGCCGTCAGTGGCTGGATCGCCGATGGCTGTGTCTTCTCCTCCGCGCCACCGCCCGTATCCGCCGTACCGGGTAACAGGTTCTCGGTATAGATGAAGCGCTTGCAGGCCTGACGAAAGCTCAGCGGTGTTTTTTGTTCGCCGAACCCGAAGACGTCCACGCCCTCTTCGCGAATGCGCGCGGCAAGCGCGGTGAAGTCGCTGTCCGACGACACGAGACAGAACCCGTCCAGCCGCCCGCTGTGCAGCAGGTCCATCGCATCGATCACCAATGCGATGTCGGACGCGTTCTTGCCGCTGGTGTGGGCGCGGTTGTGGTGCTCGATGATCGCGAACGTCGGCGATACGTCGCGCCATGACTGCATCCGCGGTGTCGAGAAGTCGCCGTAAAGGCGCCGCACACTGGCCTCGCCGATCTTGGCGATCTCCGCAAACAACCCCGGCGCAATCTTCGCCGACGCATTGTCCGCATCGATCAATACCGCCAGCCGCGGCGTCCGTCCGTCAGCAACCATGGCGTAGTCTTAGCACAACTGCACGCTTCCACCTCCCCCTTGTGGGGAGGTCGCTCGCGTAAGCGAGCGGTTGGGGGGAGCCGCAAGCAAAGCCAGCGCCGCCCTTCTTTGGAGTGATAAGATTTTTGTTCACGCGGAGGCGCGAAGGCGCCGAGTTCTTGCTTGGCCCGCTTCACCGCGTTCTGGCCCCTTTTTGCGCGCAGAGGCGCAGAGCCGCAGAGGAGATCAGGCGCGAGGCAGCAGGCGCGATAACGCGACGCCAATTACTTGGCGCGCTGCGCGCGCCGATCAACGTCCTCAACCTCACACATATTCCAGCCGCCAATACGAGATGGCCTCTGCGTCCTCTGCGCCTCTGCGCGCCAAACATCTTTCTCCGCGGCTCCGCGCCCCCGTGTGAACCCAAAGCTCCAAACGCACGCATGATCCCGGCAAGCACGGACGCGACACGCGCCCGTGCTCCCCGGTTTTTCCTACGCCGCGTTCAGAAGCTTCTGCATGAAGTACCGCGGAAACATCGGCGCCGGTCCTTCGATCTGCCCGAACACAGCGAAGCCGAGCTGTTCGTAGAACGCCCGCGCCTGAAAGGCATACGTGTCGAGCCACATCTGGCGGCATCCGCGAGCCAGCGCTTCGGCTTCCGCCTGGCGCATAAGCTCGCGGCCCAAACCATGATGGCGCGCATCGGCGGGTACGACGACGAGGGCGATATAAAACGAGCCCCAGAGCGAGAGGGCCCACAGTCCGCCGTGCACCGCCGGATCGTCGCCGGCCGTGATGGTCAGGGCGAACGGTACGCCGTCGGCGTCTCCGACCGTGTTGTGGTTGAACGCGAGGAGTGGTGCCCAGATGGGCATGTAGGCTGCGCCGGCGTCGGCCGCGCGTGTGATGACATAGCTCATGGCTATTCCTTGTTGTCTGAGAAGAAAGTTTGTCGCGTGGTTACGGGCAACCGACTGCGGCCGCTCCGGCCACAGGGCCGGCGGCACCATCTCGCCCGAAGGCGTTGCTCAGACTGCGACGAAGCCGATCATCATGGTGATGTTCTAAAAGCCGCGATGGTCGTCCTCAAGCGGCTCAGCGTTGCTCCTGACAGGGAGGGACCGCGAAGGGATGGAGGGGGCCCCTTGGACGATTTGGTCCCGCTCTTCGTCAGCGGACGCGATGCGAGATACAGCGCCGCGACGACAAACGCCGCGGTCACCAGTTCGGGCACCAGAACCGTCATCGAGAATCCCCATCCATCCAATGCCGGATTTGAGCGCCCGCCGCCTGAACTGCGCATGAACGAGCAGGTCCGGCCCAGTGGCATCATGAGAACATAAGAAATACATTATTGACATATTGTTCTCTTTATGATCTATTATCAGATTGAGTCTTTTGGAGCCTTCGCCGTGCCTGCCTTCACCTCCCACCCCTTCGTCGCCCCGCGCCCCTCTGTGCGGTTGCCCGTGCGCATGGCTGGGTTTGCGGTGGGCAGGGAAAGGGACCCCCTCCCCCCACCCTGTGCGGCGCGCGGAACAACCTCCGGGGGTTTTCCCAACAAAATCAATGGTCCCGTTCCCGAGGGCCGGGCCGAACCGACTTATCGGAAGGCGCGCGGCGGGGCGCCGAAGGGCAATCGCAACGCCCGCAAGCACGGCCTCTACTCCGCCGAGCGGCTGGCGCGCCGGGCCTATGCCTGGACCATCATCCGCGAAGCCTATGCGTTTGCCCGCTTTATGGAGGCGACAACGAAACTCATCCGTGCCCAGCGCGGGGTAGAGGCGACCTACATCATCAAGCGGTCCGATGACCGCGGCCGCTGCTCGGTCACCACCAAGCGCCGCCTCCTCTATGGACCGAAGAAAACCGCCGATCTCGTCGCCCTGCTTGAAGCCAAGGCGGTCAAGATTGTATCTGACGGGCCGCAGGAGCATTCCCAGGAAAAGTGGTCACCGGTTTTCCGTCCGGGAATGCGACCAATCCAAAAAGAGAATTCCGTATGGCCGGCCATAGTCAGTTCAAGAACATCATGTTCCGCAAAGGCAAGCAGGATAAGGAGCGCTCCAAGCTCTTCTCCAAGCTCGCCCGCGAAATCACCGTCGCCTCCAAGGGCGGTCTCCCCGACCCGGCGCACAATCCGCGCCTGCGCACCGCGATCATCGCCGCCAAGCAGCAGTCGATGCCGAAGGACAACATCGAACGCGCCATCAAGAAGGGCCAGGGCGGCGATGCGGAGAACTATGACGAGGTCCGCTACGAGGGCTACGGCCCCGGCGGCGTTGCGATCATCGTGGAAGCGCTCACCGACAACCGCAACCGCACCGCCGGCGATGTGCGCAGCGCGTTCTCGAAGTTCGGCGGCACGATGGGCGAAACCAACTCGGTCTCGTTCATGTTCAACCGCGTCGGTGTGATCGGCTATCCGCTCGACAAGGGCAGCGAAGACGCGATGCTCGAAGTCGCCCTCGATGCCGGCGCCGATGAAGTCGTGACCACCGAAGAGGGCCACGAATTCCTCTGCAGCATCGACGATTTCGCCGGTGTCCGTGACGCGCTCGAAGCCAAACTCGGCGCGCCCACGAGCGCCGCGATGGTCTGGCGTCCGGTGAACACGACGGCTGTGAAAGACGACGTCGGCGAGACCCTCATCAAACTCATCGACATGCTCGACGACAACGACGACGTCCAGAACGTCTACGGCAACTACGAACTCAGCGAAGCCCTGATGGAGAAGATGGCGGGATAAACACTATTTATGAATCGTCATGGCCGCGTCGACCCGGAGCGCAGCGAAGGGCGTACCGGCTATCCATTGCCTCGCTCTTTGAAAATTTAAACTCACGTCTGACATTCGCGGCAATGGATCACCGGGATGGCCTACGCTTCGCTCCGGCTCACCCGGTGATGACGATCGAATAAAAGAGAAGTTATTTTTCCACCGTCACCGAATGCTTCGCAATGTTCACACGAACCTTCGCAGTGCCCTTCGTCGAACGAATGCCATCGATATAGCGCTCGAACGGAAACGCGATCAGCAATCCTCTATTCGGATCATAGCTGGTCGAAAGCTTGTCGAACCCGATCGCCATGAAACCCAGCGTGTCGTGATCGCTCACCACAAAGCATGTCTGTCCGCCGCCCGGCTCATTGTCATCGCCAGGTATCGCCACCAGCAAATGCCCGCTGCAGCACACCGGCTCGCCGCCGGTGTCGAGATACGCAACCCGCACCTGACCGTTGTAGAACGTCCGCGAATTCTTCTCCCACGGCTCGACGATGTTGCCCGCATTCGCGGTCTCATCGCAGTCATGCACCGAAGCCGCCTGCGCCGCGCCGCTCAGCACCGCCGCTACAACCAGTCCGCCAAGAAACCCGCGCATCGCCGCTCCGTCGTCTAGGAAAGCCCCGAACGGAAAGCGTACAAGAGGCGCATGGCGCTGGCGATTCGCATCCTCGGTCTCGATCCCGGCCTCGGCCGCATGGGCTGGGGCGTGATCGCCGTGACCGGCTCGCGGCTCGAGCATGTCGCCCATGGCGTCATCGTCACCACCACCGCCGAAGGCCTCGGCTTCCGCCTGATGGCCTTGCACCGTGAGGTCGCCCGCGTGATCGAGGACCTGCGCCCTGCGCACATCGCCGTCGAACAGGCCTTCGTCCACAAAGATCCATCCGCTGCCCTCAAGCTTGGTCACGCCCGCGCCGTCGCGCTGCTGGCTGCGGCCCAAGCCGGCCTCGAGATCGCCGAATACACGCCGAACCATATCAAGAAGTCCGTCGTCGGCGTCGGCCACGCTGGCAAGGAACAGGTGATGGCGATGGTGAAGCGCCTGCTGCCGACCGCAGGCGTGAACCAGTCCGACGCCGCCGATGCACTTGCTGCCGCCATTGCCCACGCGCATCTCGCCGGTACCAACAATCGTATTGCTGTGGCGCTCGCTAGATGATCGGTAAGCTGACAGGCATCGTGGACAGCGTCGCGGAGGATCACGCGATCCTCGACGTGAACGGCGTCGGCTATCTCGTCAGTTGTCCGTCCTCGACCCTCGCCAGACTGACCGCCGGTTCTTCCGCCTCGCTGATGATCGAGACCCGCGTCACCGACGAGACGATCAAGCTCTATGGTTTCGCCGGTGCCGAGGAGCGCGAGTGGTTCCGCCTGCTGCAGACGGTGCAGAACGTCGGCGCCCGCGTTGCTCTCAACGTCCTCTCGGCACTCTCGTCCCGCGACCTCCAGCGCGCCCTTGCGCTCGGCGACAAAGCCGCCATCGGCCGCGCCAACGGTGTCGGCCCCAAACTCGCCCTGCGCATCGCGACCGAGCTGAAAGACAAGGCGCCCGCGATGATGGTCCGCGCTTCGCTCGAGGAAGGCATCACGCCCGTCATCGCCCCCCGCGGCCCCGAAGCCGACGCCGTCACGGCGCTCGTCCATCTCGGCTACAGCCAGGGCCAGGCCGCCGAAGCCGTCGCCCGCGCCGCCCGCGACCACGGCGACGACACACCGGTCGATGTGCTGATCCGCGAAGCGTTGCGAGGGTTAGCTCGGTGACTTACAATCAGACTAGTCTGACTAGTCAGGTGTGCAATGGATAAGACATGGCCGGTACAGGACGTGAAAGCACGTCTCTCGGAGGTTTTGAGAGAAGCCGAAAAAGAGCCGCAGATCATCACATATCGCGGTGAGCCCAAGTTCGAGGTGCGCCTTATCAGCACGAAGCGCGCAAAGGCGGACAAGGGGCCGAAGACTCTGGCGGATTGGATATTCGCAGCTCCAAAAGTACCGGACTTCAAGCTTCCGCCCCGCAAGCGGGAGAAGCCGCGCAAAGTCTTCTGATGTTCCTGCTCGATACCTGCGTGATATCGGAGTTCATAAAGGCTCGCCCGAGTAACGCTGTGACAGCTTGGTTGCGATACCGCGATCCGATGGCGTTGTTCATAAGCGTCCTGACATTGGGGGAGCTGCACTACGGCGTTGCCAGCCACAACAGTGTCTCGAAAGAACGCGAACTCAACCGCTGGATCGAGGATGTCGAGACGCGCTTCGCCAATCGGATTGTCGTATTGGACGATGTCATTGCGCGTCAGTGGGGCTATTTGCGGGCTTCCTCGCCAAATGCACCGACGACGGATACCCAACTCGCGGCGACGGCGCTCGCGCATGGCTTCACTTTCGTCACGCGCAACGTGAAGCACTTCCGTTTCTCCGGACTCACTGTCGTCAATCCGTGGGAGGCGTGATGGCAAAAGCACCAACCCCGCCACCACCCGAACGCCTCGTCGGCGGTGAACGCACCGAAGACGACACGCTCGAATCCTCGCTGCGCCCGAAACGGCTCAGCGAATTCGTCGGCCAGAAACAGGCGCGCGAAAATCTCTCCATCTTCATCGAAGCCGCGAAGGCGCGCGAAGAGGCGCTCGATCACGTCCTCTTCTACGGCCCGCCCGGTCTCGGCAAGACGACGTTGGCGCAGATCGTGGCGCGCGAGCTCGGTGTGAACTTCCGCTCGACGTCTGGCCCGGTGCTCGCGAAGGCTGGCGATCTCGCGGCGATCCTCACCAATCTCGAACCGCGCGACGTCCTCTTCATCGACGAGATTCACCGCCTCAATCCGGCGGTGGAGGAAATCCTCTATCCGGCGATGGAGGACTACGAACTCGATCTCGTGATCGGTGAAGGGCCGTCGGCACGCTCGGTGAAGATCACCCTCGCGCCCTTCACACTCGTCGGCGCCACCACACGCTCCGGTCTCATTACCACGCCGCTGCGTGATCGCTTCGGCATTCCGGTTCGCCTAAACTTCTACACACCGGAAGAACTCGTCGCGATTGTCGAGCGGGGCGCCCGCGTCCTCGGCCTCGATCTCACCGGAGACGGCGCGCGCGAGATCGCCAGTCGCGCCCGTGGCACGCCGCGCATCGCCGGCCGCCTGCTGAAGCGCGTGCGCGACTTCGCCTCGGTCGCTAAGCACAAAACGGTCGACGCCAAACTTGCCGACGCCGCGCTCACCCGGCTCGAGGTCGACAGCCGTGGCCTCGACGCTTTCGACAAGCGCTACCTGCAACTCATCGCCGACAATTACGGCGGCGGCCCGGTCGGCATAGAGACCATCGCCGCCGCCCTCGGCGAAGCTCGTGATGCGATCGAGGAGATTGTGGAGCCCTATCTGCTGCAGCAGGGCTTCGTGCAGCGCACGCCGCGCGGTCGCCTATTAACCACCCAAGCCTTTGCACATCTTGGACTACCTTCGCCGCAGCGCGATCCGACCCAGATCGGCCTGTTCCCCGACACTAGCGGCGACGATGAATGATGCTATCGTGACAGTGCCTGGCCCCGGGCAGCATAGAAGAACAACAAGCCGCCTAGGTTGCGTGATGAGGGTGCATGAGTGACGGGCAGTTCGACGGCAAGGTCCACATCCTCCCCGTCCGCGTGTACTACGAAGACACCGATCTGTCGGGTATCGTCTATCACGCAAATTACCTGCGCTACATGGAACGCGGCCGCATGGAATTCTTCCGCGGCGCCGGCGTTGCCGAGTTCGCCCATCTCGAGAATGAGGAGCCGACGGCGTGGACCCTTCGCAAGGTCCAGATCGAATACTTCCGTCCGGCGCGTCTTAACGATTTGCTCGAAGTGCGCACCCGTCTGACGGAACTTACCGGTGCCCGCATGTCCGCATCGCAGCAGGTGTACTGCCGCGGCCAGCAACTCACCCAGGCCTCCGTCGAAGCCTGTGTGATCACACTGCAGGGAAAACCGCGGCGGATTCCCAAGTCGACCTACGAAGCGCTGGCGCCTTACCTTTACGAAACAACAGCTTAACCTTTGACGCCCAAATTCGGCCACGTAAAATAGCTTTGCTATTGTAACGACGCTGATACTCGACGCGCGTAGACGGGCGCATTTAGAGGTTTACGGATGAAGTTCAGATTTGCGCTCAGCGGCGCCGTGTTTGCGCTGATGCTTTGCCTTTCGCCTGCGGCCACACCGGCATTCGCACAGCAGGGCCCCTCCGCGGCGCCCACGGGTGCTCCGGCAGAGAGTTCCGATCTCGCACCGGCTGCGGCACCAACGGGTGCGGTCGATGTCACGACCACCGGCGGCAGCACCGGCCCGGAAGTCAGCGGCATCTCCATCGTCTCGCTCTTCTGGCGCGCCGATCCCCTGGTGAAGACGGTCTTCATCTTGCTGCTGCTCGCCTCGCTCTGGTCGTGGATGATCATCATCAACAAGGCGCTGGCGCTCGCGACCCTGCGCCGCCGTGCGGACAAGTTCGAGAAGGTTTTCTGGTCCGGTCAGTCGCTCGACGAGCTCTATCAGCAGTTCGCTGCCAAGCCCGATCATCCGATGGCATCGGTGTTTATCTCGGCCCTGCGTGAGTGGCGCCGCGCCTTCGAAGCCGGTGCGCCGCGCGAGTCTATGCTGCCGGGCATCAAAGATCGCATCGACCGCGCTATGAGCGTGACGATCTCGCGTGAGACCGACGGCATCGAACGCCAGTTGGGCTTTCTCGCCACCGTCGGCGCGACCGCACCGTTCGTCGGCCTGTTCGGCACCGTCTGGGGCATCATGAACTCGTTCTCGGCCATCGCCGCCCAGCACAACACGACGCTCGCCGTTGTGGCGCCTGGCATTGCGGAGGCCTTGTTCGCCACCGCCATGGGCCTCCTCGCCGCGATCCCGGCCGTTATCTTCTACAACCGCTACACCAACGAGATCGGTCGCTACGCCAACCGTCTCGACACCTTCGCCGATGAGTTTGCCGCGATCCTGTCGCGGCAGCTCGATGACAAGGCGGCGCGCTGATGGGCGCAGGCGTCCAGATGCGCGAAGGCCGCGGACGGCGTCGAAGCCGCCGGCGTCCGATGGCGGAGATCAACGTGACACCGTTCGTCGATGTGATGCTGGTGCTGCTGATTGTTTTCATGGTGACGGCGCCGCTGCTCACCGTCGGTGTCCCGGTCGACCTGCCGAAAACCAAGGCACAGCCACTCAGCCAGGACCGCGAGCCTCTCTCGGTCACGGTGAACGGCAAGGGCATCTATCTGCAGAACCAGCCGATCTCCGAAGACCTGCTGGTCCCCAAACTCAAGGCCATCGCCCAGAACGGCTATGACCAGAGAATTTTCGTCCGCGGCGACCGTCGCGTGGACTACGGCCGCGTTATGGAAGTCATGGGACTTCTGAACCAGGCGGGTTTCACGCATATCGGGCTGGTGACTGATGCCCCCAAACCGAAGCCTGAGAATTAACTCGAGCACCACGTTCGCTCAGCGGCAGGACTTCACTGCCGGTCTGATCGGCGCGATTGCGATTCACATCGCGATCGTGGCCGCGACGCTGTTCACCTTCGCGCACAAGCTCGACATTGTCGATCAGTCGCCGCCAATCGTGCCGGTCGACCTCGTCACGGTGAGCGACAAGACCAACATCGCACCGACCGTGACCAAGCAGGAAAAGCTGACGGCGGACGAAGATATCCAGATCCCGAAACCCGATCCGATCGTGGCGCCGCCGACCATCGCCTCGGAAGAAGCTGCGCCTGATCAGGCACCGTCGGAGCCGGAAGTGAAAAAGCCGGAACCGATGCTGCAGCCGACGCTGAAGCCGGAGCCCAAGGTTACGCCCAAGAAGCCGGACGCGCCGAAGAAGCAGAAGTTCGATATCAACAACATCATGGCGATGCTGGACCAGCAGCAGCCGAAGGCATCATCGCGAGTCGGCAAGGTCGCGCCGAAGGCGATGAAGGGTATCGGCGCGCAGGACGCCGCGACCGCCGACCTACAAACCGCGCTCGCAAGTCAGATCATGGCCTGCTGGAACCCGCCGGTCGGTGCGCCGAATGCCGACGATCTGGTGGTCGACTTCGACTTATTCCTCAATCGAGACGGCTCCGTCGCACGCCCGCCACAATTGACTGGAGACTCTCCGGCGCAGGTCGCGCGCAGTTCGTACACGCGTGCGGCAGCGGAGGCGGCGCGCCGGGCAATCTACACCTGCGCGCCATACAAATTGCCGGCAAACCGGTACAGTGACTGGCAGGAGATCAACCCCTTCCACTTCGATCCGCGCCAGATGATGGGTCAGTGAGTGTTCCGGAGTTCGGTATGAAGAGATTTGTGTTTGCGATTATCGGTCTTGCGCTGGCGTCGATTGCTTCGCCCGCCATGGCTGCCCTGCATGTGGATGTCACCCAGGGCAACGTGCAGCCGATGCCCATCGCGATCCCGGACTTTATCGCGGCAACCGGCGGCGACAGCAGCGCGGGGGCGAACATCGCCGGCGTGGTGCGCGCGGACCTGAAGCGCTCCGGCCTTTTCAACCCACTCGATCCCAAGTCGTTCGTCGATCAGGTCAAAAGCGTCAACGTTGCGCCGAACTTCAGCAACTGGCGCGTGATCAACTCGCAGGCCCTCGTCACCGGTCAGGCCTCGACCCAGCCGGACGGCCGCCTGCGTGTCGATTTCCGTCTGTGGGACGTCTACGGCGAAAGCCAGATGCTGGGCCAGCAGTTCACAGCGACGCCGGACAACTGGCGCCGTATCGCACATCTGATCTCCGACGCCATCTATGAGCGCATCACGGGCGAGAAGGGCTACTTCGATACCCGCATCGTGTTCATCTCGGAATCCGGTTCCGCGCTGAACCGCACCAAACGTCTTGCCGTCATGGATGAGGACGGCGCCAATCCGAAATTCCTGACCAGCGGTTACATGGTGCTCACGCCGCGCTTCAACCCGACGGCGCAGATGATCGCATACATGTCGTACATCTCGGGTAAGCCACGGGTGTACCTTTTCGACATGGAATCGGGCCGCCAGGAAATGCTGGGCCAGTTCACAAACATGACGTTCAGCCCGCGCTTCTCGCCGGACGGCAACAAGGTGGTGATGACCCTGGAGCAGGGCGGCAACTCCGACATCTATGTGATGGATCTGCGCTCGCGTTCAATGACGCGCCTGACCAACGATCCGTCGATCGACACGTCACCATCCTATTCGCCGGACGGCTCGCAGATCGTGTTCGAGTCCGACCGCGGTGGTAGCCAGCAGATCTATGTGATGGGCGCCGACGGTTCGAACCCGCATCGCATCAGCTATGGCGCGGGAAAGAACGGCACGCCGGTCTGGTCGCCGCGCGGCGACATGATTGCGTTCACGAAACAGGCCAATGGCGCCTTCCGGATCGGCGTGATGCGCACCGATGGATCGGGCGAGCGCGTGATTTCCTCGGGCTGGGAGGACGAAGGTCCGACCTGGGCGCCGAACGGCCGGGTTCTCATGTACTCCCGCACCCTACGTGGTGGACGGGGCAGTCAGATTTGGTCCGTTGATGTCACCGGTCGAAACGAACAGCGCGTTTTGACGCCGGGTGGCGCATCGGATCCTGCGTGGTCGCCCTTGATCCAATAGGCAGGGGAAACATAAAGTTCCTTTGAATTGCTGGCAGAACGGCTCTTTTTGGCGACTGCAGCGTTCATTGGGTGGGTGCAAAAGACGTGTTCTGGCGCGGGCCTTCGCGCACCTCGAGGGCAGTGCATTGGAGGAGTACCGATTCAATGATGAAGATTTCGACCGGATTGAAATTGTCGGCCCTTTCGGCCGCGGTTTTGCTCTCCGCATGCACGACCAAGAAAGCGGCTCAAGAAACCGCGCCGCCGGCGTCCAGCTACTCGCAGACCGACACGACCTCGACCTCGTCGATCGTTCCGGGCAGCGCTGAAGACCTGCGCGTCAATGTCGGTGACACGGTTCACTTCGACTACGACCGCTACGACATCGCCGACAGCGATCGCGCCACCCTGCAGCGTCAGGCCGCGTGGCTTGCCAAATATCCGTCCGTCCGCGTGACCGTCGAAGGTCATTGCGACGAGCGCGGCACGCGCGAATACAATCTTGCGCTCGGGGCCCGCCGCGCCAACGCGGTGAAGGAATATCTCGTCAGCCTCGGTGCTTCGTCGTCGCGTATCGACACGATCTCCTACGGCAAGGAACGTCCGATGTGCACGGAATCGAGCGAGGACTGCTACGCGCAGAACCGCCGCGGCGTGACCGTCGTGGCCTCCGGCGCGAACTCCTAAGACGCCAGATATCAGGTTAGAGTGGCAGGGGCGTCCGCACGGGCGCCCCTGTGCTGTTTCCGCCGTTCACCTGAGAGCCTCATTTTGGGCTAAGTGATTGGGCTCCATACGAAATCGCCGGTACGGTCCGAGGGACATATGCGCAATCTGAAACATCTCTTCGCTGCTTCCGCCACCGGTGTCCTCGCCCTCGTGCTGTTTCAGGCCAGCGCACCGGTTGCACCGCAGCCGCAAGACGTCCGCCCGAAGGTGCAGGGGATCCAGCTCGCCGGCCTGTTCGGGGAGAGCGAAGAGGAGAAGGCGGCCCGCCTGGCCCGCGAGCAAAAGGAAGCCGATCAGGACACGGCGATCGGCGAGCTTCGGGCCGAGGTGCGCGATCTGCAGGACACGGTCCGCCGCCTCACCGGCCAGAACGAAGTGCTTGGCCATCAGGTCGAGCAGTTCCAGTCCAAGATCGACCGTTTGCAGAAGGACTTCGACTACAAGCTTTGCACCGTGACCGCGCAGCAGGTTGGCGGCGACACCGCCTCGCTCCCATGTGGCGGAGGTATGAGCGGGGGCACGGGCGCAGCCACACCGAACTACGCGCCGGCGCAGTCGAGCTATTCGCCGCCACCGCCGCCGGTAAACCAGCAGTCGAGCCAGAACTTCGACGACAACGACGCCAGCGCGGCGCCGCGCACGCTGGCCCCGCCGCCGGGCGTTCTGGGCACGCTGCCCCAGAAAACAGCTTCGCTGCCGCCCGCAGGCACGACCTTGTCACCGACGGCGACCGGTACGCCGACCACGCCGTATCGCGGTGAGTTCGACCGCGGCCTCAACCTGCTCGGCAAGGCGCAGTATGACGACGCCCGCGTCACCTTCCGCTCCTATGCGGACAATCATCCGAAGGATGAACTGGCGCCGCAGGCCGTGTTCTGGGTTGCCAACATAGCCTATGTTCAAAAGGACTATTCCAACGCGGCGCATACGTTCGCCGAGCAGATCAAGAAGTATCCGAACAACGATCGCGCGCCGGAGAGCATGCTGAAGCTCGGTCAGTCGCTGATCGCAATGGGACAGAAAAAAGAAGGCTGTTTCACGCTTGCCTCGCTCCCGGCCACCTATCCCAAAGCCTCGAAAAACACGCTCGGCCAAGCCGTCGCCGCGCAAAAAGCGTCTGCCTGCAAATAGCGATCCGCTAAGTCGCGCCTTCGAAAGCGCGATGCAGCAAGTTGGTGCGCCATGGCCTGCCGCCGTCGCGGTATCGGGCGGCAGTGACTCGATGGCGCTCATGCATCTGCTGGCGCACTGGGCGAAAGTAGAGCGGCGCGTGGCGCCCGTTGTTCTTACCGTCGATCACGGCCTGCGCGCGGAATCGGCACGCGATGCCCGCGCGGTCGCACGTACCGCGCGCGCCATCGGCCTCACAGCGTATGTCCTGAAATGGAAGGGCGCGCCGCCGTCCGCGAACATCGAATCCGCCGCGCGCGCTATGCGTTACGAGCTGATGGGCGTGTGGTGCCGCAAACATGGCATCTCAGCCATCTATGTCGCGCACACGCTCGACGAACAGGCGGAAACATTCCTGCTCCGTCTCGCGCGTGGCTCCGGCCTCGATGGCCTCGCAGGGATGGCGCCGGTCGCGCCATGGCCGCTTCCGGGTTTCGAGCCCATGAACGTCGTTCGCCCTCTCCTCGGAACGTCGAAGGCGGAACTGCAGGCTTACCTCACGCGCCAAGGCGCAACATGGATCGAAGATCCGATGAACGCCGACGACCGCTTCGCCCGCACCCGGATCCGCCAGGTGTTCCCGGCGCTCGAAGAGGCCGGCATCAGCCGCTCCCGCGTCGCTTCAGCGGCTGCCCATCTTGCCCGCGCGCGGCAGGCCATGGAGCATATGACCAGCGAATTCATCGCATCCGCCACAAAATCGGCCAAAGACGATATCATTCTGAACCTCGGTGACCTTCGGCAGGCGCCGCGGGAAGTCGGCTTACGGGCGCTGGCCGCCATTCTCATGCGGGTATCCGCTGCGGCCTATCGCCCCCGTTTCGAAAGGCTGGAATCCTTGTTCGATGCGCTTATGGCCGGAACGGTTCAAAAACCGCGCACCCTGCACGGCTGTTTGCTCATTCCTGAACCAAAGGCGGTCTCGGGCGCCCCGCAAACCCTGACAATTCGCCGCGAACCGCTACGACGGAACTGATGCGCCGTCCGCTCGTACAATCCGGACGAGCTTTAAGGATTTGGCTGCCATGTTTCAAAGTTCATTGCGTAGGGGGCTGGCGTTTCTTAACATTTTGATCGCTGGCAACACGGTATAACTGCACTATCTAATAGAGTGCTTTTACGCTCCGGCGGCGGGGGAAAGCCCCCCAGGAAAGGACGCTCCTTGAACAACCTACGCAATCTGGCACTTTGGGCCTTGATCGCCATCCTTTTGGTGGTCCTGTTCAATCTGTTCCAGAACTCGACGCAGCATCAGAACACGCGCGCGATCAATTTCACGGAATTCAACCAGCAGGTCACGGATGGCAACGTCAAAGACGTGACGATCCAGAGCGACCAGATCGACGGTCATTTCCAGAACGGCGGGGCTTTCAATACCTACGCGCCGAATGACCCGAACCTCGTGTCGAAGCTGCTGCAGAAGAACGTCTTGATCAACGCCAAGCCGCGCGATGACGGCTCGCTGAACCTGATGAGTATCTTCATCAACTGGTTCCCGATGCTGCTCCTGATTGCAGTGTGGGTATTCTTCCTGCGCCAGATGCAGTCGGGTGGTGGCAAGGCCATGGGCTTTGGCAAAAGCCGCGCCAAGATGCTGACGGAACGTCAGGGCCGTATCACGTTTGAGGATGTCGCTGGCGTCGATGAAGCCAAGGACGACCTCAAGGAAATCGTCGATTTCCTGCGCGATCCGCAGAAGTTCCAGCGCCTTGGCGGCAAAATCCCGAAAGGCGTGCTACTCGTCGGCCCGCCGGGTACCGGTAAGACCTTGCTCGCCCGCGCCATCGCCGGCGAAGCGAACGTGCCGTTCTTTACGATCTCCGGTTCGGACTTCGTTGAAATGTTCGTGGGTGTCGGTGCCAGCCGCGTCCGCGACATGTTCGAGCAAGCGAAGAAGAACGCGCCGTGCATTGTGTTCATCGACGAAATCGACGCTGTCGGCCGCCATCGTGGTGCTGGTCTTGGCGGCGGCAACGACGAGCGCGAGCAGACCCTCAACCAGTTGCTCGTCGAGATGGACGGCTTCGAGGCAAATGACGGCGTGATCCTGATCGCTGCCACCAACCGCCCCGACGTGCTCGATCCGGCGCTGCTGCGTCCGGGCCGTTTCGACCGCAACATCGTCGTGCCGAACCCAGATCTCGGCGGCCGGGAGAAAATCCTGCGCGTCCACATGCGCAAGGTCCCGCTCGGTCCGGATGTCGAGCCGAAGACGCTGGCGCGCGGCACGCCCGGTTTCTCCGGCGCAGATCTTGCCAACCTCGTCAACGAAGGTGCGTTGCTTGCTGCCCGCCGCGGCAAACGTGTTGTGACGATGTCCGAATTCGAGGAAGCAAAAGACAAGGTGATGATGGGCGCGGAACGCCGCTCGCTCGCTATGTCCGACGAAGAGAAGAAGCTTACGGCCTATCATGAGGGCGGCCATGCCCTCATCGCGATGACCGTGAAGGGTTCCGATCCGGTCCATAAGGCGACGATCATCCCACGCGGGCGTGCGCTGGGTATGGTGATGCGCTTGCCGGAACGCGATCAGCTCTCGATCACGCGCGAGAAGATGATGGCGGACCTTTGCGTCGCCTTCGGCGGCCGCATCGCGGAAGAGCTGGTGTTCGGTCACGACAAGGTGACGACCGGTGCGGTCAGCGACATCGAGCAGGCGACCCGTATCGCACGTGCGATGGTGACCCGCTTCGGCATGTCGGACGATCTCGGCCCGATCGCCTATGCGGAAAACCAGGAAGAAGTGTTCCTCGGCCACTCCGTATCGCGGACGCAGAACATCTCCGAAGCGACGGCGCAGAAGATCGATGCGGAAATCCGCCGGATCATCGACACGACCTATAACCGGGCGTGGCAGATTCTGACGGACCGCCGCGAAGACCTGGAGACAGTGGCGCGCGGGCTTTTGGAATACGAAACGCTCACGGGCGATGAGATCACCGGCCTGCTGAAAGGCATTCCACCGATCCGCACGCCTTATGAGGAGCCGGAGCCGAACCGTGGCTCGGGACCGAGTGTGCCGACCTCCGGCCGTCCCCGGACCATCGGTCCGGTCTCGCCGGAGCCGCAGCCGGGGCGTTAAGCTCAGCCGCGTTTCAGACTATGAAAGGGGAGGTAGCTGCCTCCCCTTTTTCATTGGTACACCCGCTCGTGAAGCAACCGGCAATCTTCGGCATCCTCAACGTCACGTCGGATTCGTTTTCCGACGGCGGCCGCTACCTCGATACTGACGCCGCACTTGCTCACGCACGCGTCATGGCCGATGCAGACGTCATCGACATTGGCGCCGCCGCGAGCAATCCACTGTCCCAGCAAATCGATCCCGAGATTGAGATCGCGAGGCTCGCGCCCGTCGTAAGCGCTCTGCACAGCGAAGGGCGGACGATCTCGATCGACACATTCTCGACCCCGGTCCAGCGCTGGGCGCTCACGCAGCCGGTGGCTTACCTCAATGACATTCACGGCTTCAGCGACCCATCGATCTATTTCGATCTCGCGTCCGCCTCGGCCAAGCTCGTCGTGATGCACGCCATTCAGCGTGAGGGCCGCGCGACGGAGGTCGATGCCGACCCGGAGGCGGTGTTCGACGGCATCCTCGCGTTCTTCCACGCCCGCCTGAATCAACTGATCGGCGCAGGCGTCGAGCGCAGTCGCCTGATCGTCGATCCAGGGATGGGCTTCTTTCTTGGCTCTAGGCCGGAGTCGTCCTTCAACGTCCTCCGCCAGATGGGGCGCCTGAAGGCCGAATTTGGCCTCCCGGTCTTCATCTCCGTGTCTCGTAAGTCGTTTCTCCGGAAGATCACGGGCCGCGAGCCCGCCCAATCCGGCCCGGCAACCTTGGCAGCCGAGCTGTTCGCCGCGCGCCAAGGCGCCGACTTCATCCGCACCCACGATCCCGCTGCGTTTCACGATGCCTGGCAGATCGAGCGCAAGCTTACCGATCCGAAATGAGCCTAAGGCCGCGAAATCGTTGATTGTCTTAAGGTTTTTGGGTTAAACGCTGCGCTAATCGCGTGCGTCTGATACAATGTTTGTCTGCCAAGGGGCGGCAATTCTCGGGGAGCGACCTCATATGAGCCGGAAATTGTTCGGGACGGACGGCATCCGCGGCCGCGCCAACACCTTCCCCGTGACCCCTGAGATCGCGATGAAGGCCGGCATGGCCGCTGGCCGTGTGTTCATGCGCGGCGAGCACCGTCATCGTGTCGTGATCGGCAAGGACACGCGTCTCTCCGGCTACATGCTCGAGTCCGCTCTGACCGCTGGCTTCACGGCTGTCGGTATGGACGTGTTTCTGTTTGGCCCGCTACCGACTCCAGCCGTCGCCATGTTGACGCGTTCCTTGCGCGCCGACTTGGGCGTGATGATCTCGGCGTCGCACAACGCCTATCACGACAATGGCATCAAGTTCTTCGGTCCCGATGGCAACAAGCTGTCGGATGAGATCGAGATGAAGATCGAAGGCCTGATGAACAACGGCCTCGAGTCCGGTCTCGCGCATGCCGATCGTATTGGCCGCGCCAAGCGCATCGACGATGCTCAGGCACGCTACATCGAATTCGCCAAACGCACCTTCCCGAAGAATGCGCGCCTCGAAGGGCTGCGTATCGTGATCGATTGCGCCCATGGCGCCGCCTACAAGGTTGCGCCCGAAGTGCTGTGGGAGCTGGGCGCCGAGATCATCCCGATGGGTGTTTCGCCCGACGGCTTCAACATCAACGGCGATTGCGGCTCCACCAAACCGGAAGCGTTGGCGGCGAAGGTGCGCGAGTTGCGCGCCGACTTCGGCATTGCGCTCGATGGCGATGCAGACCGTGTGGTGATGACGGACGAGCAGGGTCGCGTCATCGACGGCGATCAGATTCTGGCGCTGATCGCGCGGTCATGGTCGGCAAGCGGGCGCCTCAAAGGCGGCGGTATCGTCGGCACCGTGATGTCGAATGCCGGTCTCGAGCGCTATCTCGATGGTCTCAAGCTGAAGCTTGCCCGCTCGCAGGTTGGCGACCGCTATGTCATCGAAGAGATGAACAAAGGTGGATTCAACGTCGGCGGTGAGCAGTCGGGTCACATCATCATGTCGGATTTCATCTCGACTGGTGACGGGTTGATCGCAGCGCTGCAGGTGCTCGCAGTGATCGCGCAGGAGGGCAAATCGGCCAGCGAGGCTGCGCATCTCTACGATCCGTTGCCGCAGATTCTTGAGAACGTGCGCTTCCGCAAAGGCGCGCCACTTACCGACGCCAAAGTCACGGCGCTGATCAAAGATTGCGAACAGCGCCTCAACGGCTTCGGCCGTCTTCTGGTCCGTAAGTCGGGCACCGAGCCCGTCATCCGCATCATGGCGGAGGGCGAGGACGAACAACTCGTCCGCTCTGTGGTGAACGATATCGCGCAGGCGATCCAGGAAGTGGCGGCTTGACGGTCGAGCCGCCCCGCATCCTCAGCATCGCGGGTTCGGACTCCGGCGGTGGTGCCGGTATCCAGGCGGATATCAAAACCGCCAGTGCGCTCGGCTGTTATGCGATGACGGCGGTCACGGCGATCACAGCGCAGAACACGCAAGGCGTCCGCTCGATCGTGCCGGTGCCGCCTGCGGTGGTTCGCGAGCAGATCGCGATGTGCCTTCAGGATATCGGCGCCGATGCGATCAAGATCGGCATGCTCGGCGACGTGGATGTGATCGACGCCGTTGCCGAAGCATTGGGCTCATGTGCTTCCGGCATCCCTCTCGTCGTCGATCCCGTGATGATCGCCAAGGGCGGTTCGCCGCTGCTCGCCGAAAAGGCTGTTGATGCGCTCAAGAGCAAAATCGTACCGCTTGCCAGCGTTCTGACCCCGAATCTTCCCGAGGCGCACGCTCTGCTCGGCCGTTCAGGTGAAGCATCTTCGCGTGAGTTGGGCCAGCGCCTGCTTTCACTTGGCTGCAAATCGGTTCTCGTAAAAGGCGGTCATGCCGATGGGCCGGTTGTCGAGGACTGGCTGTTCTCTGCTGATGGCGGCGCCCAAAAGTTTGAAGCTCCGCGCATCGAAAGTAGCCACACCCACGGCACGGGCTGCACCCTTTCAACGGCCATCGCCTGCGGTCTCGGCCAAGGCATGTCGCTCATCGATGCTGTCGCGCGCTCCCATGCCTATGTCCATGAAGCGATACGGGCCGCGCCCGGTTTTGGTTCCGGACACGGCCCGCTCAATCACATGCACGGCAAGGTGCGTTAGGCGACCAGCTTGTCGAGGCGGCCGCGGATGATCGCCTCGGCTTCCTTCATGATGTTGGCGACCAGATCTTTGCAGGTCGGAATATCATGGATCAGGCCTTGGGTCTGGCCAGCCGACCAGATGCCATAGTCCGTATCACCCGTGTCGTACACGACACCGCCGCGCGTACCGGCGACGAGATCGCGAACGTCTTCGAACTTCGCGCCGCCGCGCTTTTCGATCTCGACAACTTGCTGGCTGATGGCGTTGCGGGCCACGCGCGAGGAGTTGTGCATCGTGCGGAAGATCATGTCGGTCGCGCGCTCGTCGTTGGTGACGAGAGCTTCCTTCACCTTGTCATGGATCGGCGCTTCTTTCGTCGCCATGAAGCGCGTGCCCATGTTCACGCCTTCGCAGCCAAGCGCGAGCGCCGCAACGAGGCCGCGGGCATCGGCGATACCGCCGGACGCGATCACCGGAATCTTCAGGCGTGCGGTCGTTACTGGGAACAACACAAGGCCGCCGATGTCTTCCTCACCCGGATGGCCGGCGCATTCGAAGCCGTCGATCGATACGCAATCAACGCCGATGCTTTCCGCTTTCACAGCGTGGCGGGCGGTGACGCACTTGTGGATGACCCTCACGCCCGCAGCTTTGAATGCCGGAAGATGCGGCGCCGGATTGTTGCCGGCGGTCTCCACCACCTTGCAGCCGCTTTCGCAGATCACCTGACGATATTCGTCGTAGGGGATCGGGTTGATCGACGGCAGGATGGTCAGATTGATACCGAACGGCTTGTCCGTCAGATCGCGCGTCTTCTTGATCTCTTTGACCAGTGCTTCCGGCGAGCCTGGCGTTAGCGCGGTGAGGAAACCAAGCGCACCTGCGTTGGCGACGGCGGCGATCAGCTCGGCTTTGCCGACGCGGGTCATGCCACCGCACGTAATCGGGGCTTCCACGCCGAACATTTCGGTGAAGCGGGTTTTGATCATTGAGCTTTCCCTTCCTGATGTTTTATGGGCCGGAGCCTGACGGTTTTTTGCCGGTTTCGGAAGTGGGGGGCCGCAGCGGAAAGGCCCGGAATGTCAGCCCAGGAACGGGTCGCGGACCATGATCGTGTCCTCACGCTCCGGACTGGTGGAAAGCAGTGCCACCGGCGCCCCGATCAATTCTTCGACCCGGCGGACATATTTCACCGCCTGCGCCGGAAGATCGGCCCAGCTGCGGGCGCCGCGCGTCGAGCAATTCCAGCCCTCGATCGTTTCGTAGATGGGCTCCAGCCGCGCCTGATCGTTCATTTCCGCCGGCAGATAATCGAGCACCTGACCGTCGAGGCGATAGCCGACACAGACTTCGATACTCTCGAACGCGTCGAGGATGTCGAGCTTGGTGAGCACGATGCCGTCGATGCCGCCGGTCACGACCGTCTGCTTCACGAGCATCGCGTCGAACCAGCCGCAACGGCGCTTGCGACCTGTAACCGTGCCAAACTCTGCCCCGCGGGTGCCGAGCTTCTCGCCGATCTCGTTCTTCTGCTCGGTCGGGAATGGGCCTTCGCCAACGCGTGTGGTGTAGGCTTTCACGATGCCGAGCACATAGCCGATCTGCTTCGGGCCGATGCCAGAGCCCGCCGCCGCCTGTCCCGCAACCGTGTTGGACGATGTGACATATGGATAGGTACCGTGGTCGATGTCGAGCAGCACAGCCTGCGCGCCCTCAAACAGCACGCGCTTTCCGGCAAGTCGCGCCTCATTCAGTTTGCGCCAAGACGATCCGATAAACGGCACGATACGCGGGGCGATACCAGTGAGTTCGGCCAGCACCGTGGCAGCATCGAGCTCTTCCATGCCCGAACCGCGACGCAGCGCGTTGTGATGCGCAAGGAGACGGTCGATCTTCGAGGGCAGCGATGCCGGGTCTTTCAGATCGATCGCGCGGATCGCACGGCGACCAACTTTGTCCTCATAGGCCGGACCGATGCCGCGCTTCGTTGTGCCGAGCGCCTGCCCGGAGTTCGACGTTTCGCGCGCCACGTCTAGGTCGCGGTGCAGCGGCAAGATGAGGGCAGCATTGTCGGCGACGATGAGATTGTCCGGCGTGACGGAGACACCCTGACCCTTGAGCTTGTCGATCTCGCTCATCAGCGCCCACGGATCGACGACGACGCCGTTGCCGATGATCGCCTGTTTGCCGGGGCGCACCACGCCGGACGGCAACAGGCTGAGCTTGTAGGTCACGCCGTCGATAACGAGCGTATGGCCTGCGTTGTGACCGCCCTGAAAGCGCACCACCACATCGGCGCGCGCAGACAGCCAATCGACAATCTTGCCCTTGCCTTCGTCGCCCCACTGGGCGCCGATCACAGCCACATTCGTCATGATTTCCGTACCCGAAAAACTTTAGAGAACCCGCAACAGGATTCGCGGGCACGGTGACCACTTATAGCGCACGCCGCCGCCGAACGGCAGGGCGTTCCGCCGCAGTTCAGACGTTTGTTTGGGCGATATAGGCGTCGATCACGCCGTCCAGCACATCCAGCGGAACTCGGCCAGAGCCCAGCCCGGCTTCGTGGAAATCCTTGATGTCATAGCGGGCGCCGAGCGCGGCCTTTGTCCGCTCCCGCGCGCGAACCCAGACGGTGTGGCCAAGCTTGTAGCTGCAGGCCTGTCCCGGTGTGGCGCAGTAGCGTTCGACTTCACGGGTTGCGAAGCCGGGCGCGTCGCCTTCGAGATCGATGAAGGTCTGGATTGCTTTTTCCCGGCTCCAGCCCAGATGATGGATGCCGGTATCGACGATGCAACGACCAGCGCGGAAGAGCTGGAATTTCAGATAGCCGATGCGGCCCAGCGGATCGTCGTCATACATGCCGAGTTCGTCGGCGAGTTGTTCGGCATAGAGCGCCCAGCCTTCGCCGTAGCCGGAGAAGCCGCCGGTCTTGCGGATGAGTGGCAGCGCGGTGTTGGAGAGTGCAAGGCCGCCTTCCATCTGATGCCCCGGCAATCCTTCGTGGAACGTCACGCTCGGCAAGGTCCACTTCGGCCACTCTGCGGAATCGTGCAGGTTGAAATAGACGATGCCCGGGCGCGATCCATCGAGCGATGGCGCTTGGCTGAAAGCGGATGCCGCGCCGGCCTCGGTAGCAGCGGGCACGCGCCGCACTTCGAATGTGTAAGGCGGGATGCGCCTGAACGCTTGCGGCAGACGCGGGCGAATGGCGGCGAGCCGGTCGTTGCAATAGGCGATGGCATCGACTTTGCCGGCATCGGTGTTGGGATAGAGATATTTCGGATCGGCCGTCAGCGCGGCGATGCGCTCGCCCACTGTGCCGCGCGTCAGGCCTTGCGACTTCAGCAGGGTATCGATGCGGGCGCTGATCTCCGTCGCCTGATCGAGGCCCAGCTTGTGGATCTCCTCCGGCGTCATCTTTGTCGTCGTGGTGTAGCGCAGAGCTGCAGCATAGAACGCAGGCCCATCCTTGAAGCGGCCGACGCCGGCGTCGTGAACGGCTGTCGCGCGCATCGCCTTGGTCTGGGCGATTTGGCGGTCCAGTGCCGGAACGATCTTGTCGGTGTAGAGCGCCACAGATTTAACGGCGTAGTCAGGCGAAAGGTTCTTGTCCTTGGCGCGTTTGGCGATGGACGTAACAAGGATCGTCTGATCGACGGGAAGACGCGTCTTCGTCATCTGATCGAGCGCGGTATCGAGTAGGAAGTCCGGCGGCGCGATACCAAGCGCGGCATCGTGCTTCATCTGCTCCGTATTGGCATCGAGCTGACCGGCGAACGCTTCCAGGCGCGCGAGATAAGCATCGGCATCTGCGGACGTCTCAATCTTGTGCTTGGTGTCGAGGAAGTCCGGCACCGACTGATAGGCGCCGGTGAGCTGGCTCACGACATACGGTGATGGCCCATGTCCCATGCCGCCGAAGTCGAAGGCCTGGACGCCGGCGTTCGATTCACGCGTGTAGAGAACCGTGTCGTAGTTGACGCGATCTAGGCCGCTCAGCTTTGCGCGGTCGATGGTTTTCAACCGAGCAAGTTGATCGGTGTTGAGAGCCTTCTCCGCGGCCACACCAGCTGCGGACTCATCGCTCAGCTTGCTGCGCAGATCGGCATTGGCGCCTTTGTCGAGCCCGAGCAGTGTTGCGCCTTCCGGATTGAGGCGCAGGTTCTCCTGAAAGAAGGCATCGAACAACGCGTTGAGCTTGCTGGCTTCGTCCGATTCCGCCAGCGCAGGCTTTTGCAAAGCGAGTGTAGCAGCTGCCGCGGCGGCGGTGCCAAGAAGCTGACGGCGATCGAGCATGCGTTACAGACCCAGAACGAGGCGGGCCATGATATCGCGTTGAATCTCGTTGGACCCACCGTAAATCGACGCGGCGCGGTTGTTGAGGTAGCGCGGCATCGCGAACATCAAGCTGGCGGGACCGATGGGCTCCACGTTCGAGCCGGGTACACGCGCTTCCGGTTGCGGCACGGCAGCGTAGTGGCCGGCAATCTCGATCGCGAGTTCGTCGAGATTCTGCATCATCTCGG
>DATAHD010000354.1:0-16665 GCA_036263395.1 Rhizomicrobium sp.
GGTCTCGCTTACACGATCAAGTTTCTCTGGGCGCCGCTGATCGATCAGATCCGCGTGCCGGTGCTGGCAGGATTGCTCGGCAAGCGGCGCGCATGGATGATTGTGGCGCAGACCGCCGTCGTCATATGTCTTGTCGCGATATCGTTCTGCGATCCGCATGTCTCACTCATGCCGCTCGTGATCAGTGCCGTAGCACTCGCGTTCTCTGCCGCGACGCAAGACATCACGATCGATGCGTGGCGCATCGAGGCCGCACCGAAAGCGGATCAGGGTGCGATGGCAGCGGCATACCAGCTCGGCTATCGCTTCGCGATCATCGCGTCGGGCGCCGGGGCACTCTACGTCGCCCAGTTTGTTTCGTGGCATGCCGCATATCTGTCGATGGCGGGACTGATGATCCTCGGGATGGGCGCAACGCTTCTGGCGCCGCGTGTCGCCGACAGCGTTTTGTCCGTCGCCGGCCAGGCGGCGGCTGAGGCCGCTGCGCAGCGCATGCATCTGACCGGTGCCCTCGGCCGCGCGTTCGTATGGATCTATCGCGCCGCGATCGCGCCGTTCATCGACTTCTTTACGACGCATGGCTGGACCGCGCTGCTGATCCTCGCTCTCATCGGTCTTTATCGCGTGCCGGACTTCGTGATGGGCGTGATGGCCAATCCACTCTACATCGACCTCGGCTTCAGCCTTGCCGAAATTGCGAGCGTGGTGAAACTGTTCGGCGTGTGGATGACGATTATCGGCGCCCTCGTCGGCGGCATTTTCGTGGCCCGCTTCGGCATCCTGCACACGCTCCTGGTCGGTGCGGTGGGTGTCGCCATCGGCAATCTTGTCTTTGCGTGGCTTGCAACCCAGGGTCCGCACATCACGGCACTGACGGTTGCGATCAGTTCGGAGAACTTCTTTGGCGGCTTCGCGGGAACGGGCCTCATCGCCTATATGTCGAGCCTGACCAGCACGGCCTTTACCGCCACCCAGTACGCCCTCTTCTCCTCGTTCTATGCCCTGCCCGGCAAACTGCTGGGCGGACTTTCGGGCGCGATGGTCGACTGGTATGCGGCCCACCCCAACATCGCGGCGAGCATTGTCGGGCAGGACACCGTGACCGCGATGGCGAAGACGGCGGGCTATGTTCCATTCTTCATCTCCACCGCCTCGATGGCGATCCCGGCCCTTATCCTGATCTTCATCGTGATGCGGCGTGAGGGCGACAGCCCGAAGGCCGCGCCGGGACATTAACGACGCGTTTCCGTCACAAGACCGCAATGTTTGCCTGTCATGGGGGGCTTGCGGTAAAATGATCGCCTTGGACGGGATGAGGCCAGCTGGCTGCAGCCAAGTCGGCGCCTCTCCCCAGGATCGGACAGTTGGTCAACATTCACGAACCCGGACCTGTTGAAGGCCGTTTCGCGCAATGGCCGGTTCTTGCCGTGACTGGCGCGCTCGAAGTGCGCCTTGCCGAAACCGACGGCGAGATCGAGCAGGCGCAGCGCCTGCGCTATCGCGTGTTCTATGAAGAGATGTCCGCCGTTCCGACCCCGGCGATGCGCGAGAGCCGCCGCGACTTCGATCACTTCGACGATGTCTGCGATCACCTGCTGGTGGTCGACCGCTCCGTCCACGACGACGAGGGCCAGCCGGTGGTCGTCGGCACGTACCGGCTGATGCGCGAGGAGTATGCGAAGAAGGCCGGCGGGTTCTATACCGCCACCGAATACGACATCGCGCCGATGCTGGCCGGCATGCCGAAGGGCACGCGCTATCTCGAGCTCGGCCGCTCCTGCGTGCTGAAGGAATATCGCAGCCGCGCCTCGACGATGCAGCTGCTATGGCGCGGGTTGATGGCGTATTGCGCCCGCTTCTCGCTCGACGTGATGTTCGGCTGCGCCTCGTTCCAAGGCACCGACGTGAAGGCGCTCGCGGCGCCGCTGTCCTACCTGCACCACTTCCAGAGCATGCCGCCGGAGATGCGCGCGCGGGCGCGGCCGGAGCTCTATGTCGACATGAACCTCATGCCGAAGGACGCGCTCGACCAGAAGGAAACGCTGCGCGCGCTGCCGCCGCTGGTGAAGGGCTATGTCCGCGCCGGGTGCCGGATCGGCGACGGGGCCGTGATCGACCGGCAGTTCGACACGACGGACGTCTTCATCTTCCTGCCGCTTGCCAGCATGGACAGCCGCTACAAGAGCCGCTTCGGCATGGTGAGCTAGCGCTGCGGCGCGCGTCAGCCTTTGCGCTTCTTCTCGATGGCGTCCCACACGAGGGCGGCGATGTCGGCGCCGCCGAAGCGTTTGACTTCCCAGATGCCGGTCGGCGAGGTGACGTTGATTTCGGTCATGTAGTTTCCGATCACGTCGATACCGGTGAAGATGAGGCCGCGGCGCTTCAACTCCGGGCCGATTGCTTCGCAGATCTGTTTCTCGCGCGCCGACAGGGTTGTCGCTTCCGGGCGGCCTCCGACGTGCATGTTGGAGCGCGCTTCGCCTCTGGCCGGAACGCGGTTGATCGCACCGGCGAATTCGCCATCGACGAGGATGATGCGCTTGTCGCCCTGACGAACCTCCGGCACGTAGCGCTGCACTATAACCGGCTCGCGGTAGAACTGCGTGAACATCTCAAGAAGCGAGCCGAGGTTCTCATCATCCTCGCGCACGCGAAACACACCGGCGCCGCCATTGCCGTAAAGCGGCTTGATGATGATGTCTTTGTGCTCATCGCGGAACGCATTGATCTCGGTGCGATCCGTGGTGATGAGCGTCGGCGGCATCATGCCCTGAAACTCGGTGACGAAGAGTTTCTCCGGCGCGTTGCGGACATGCGCCGGATCGTTGACCACCAGCGTCTTGGGGTGGATGCGCTCCAGCAGATGCGTCGCGGTGATGTAGGCCATGTCGAACGGCGGGTCCTGCCGCATCAGGACGACGTCACAGGTCGAAAGATCGATGACCGACGCTTCGCCCACCGTGAAGTGATCGCCTTTCACGTTGCGCAGCTGGATCGGCCTGGCACGCGCCGTCACCTTGCCATCACGGAACGACAGATCGCGCGGGCCGTAATAGAGGAGCTCATGACCCCGGCTCTGCGCCTCGAGGCCCAAGGCAAAGGTCGAATCGCCACCGATGTCGATGCGTTCGATCGGATCCATCTGGATCGCGACGGTGAGCGCCATGGGAAAACTCCTAATTCAGCTTACGCTTGAGGGAACCGAGGCTGAGAACGGCCTCGTTGTGAAGATCGGTGCCCTGGCCGGTGAGTGCAAGGCATGCCTCGTATGAGCGGGACGCGGCACCCAACGAGCCGACCGCTTCGTTGAGACGGGCGAGGTCCAGCCAGAGGTCGGGGCGCCGGGGCGCGATCAGCGCCATGCGTTTGGCGACTTCGAGGGCGCGCTGGCGTTCGCCTTTGTTGATGGCGCGCAGTTTGACGTTGTTCTCCAGCCGGAGCAGTACCTCGGCATCGTTCACCGCAGTCGAAACCCGCGGATCGTCCAGCGAGGCGCCCGCCAACCGCGGCGGCCCGCCAAGCGATTCCCGCTCCACCGCGACGCCGCCGTTGAACGGATCGATCATCATCTCATCGCCCTGATACGCGATGCGCAGCAGGAAGTGGCCGGGCGAACTCACTCCTTCCGCTCTCAGGCCGGCACCGCGCGCGGCGTGGATGTAGAGAATGCCGAGCGCGACGGGGAGGCCGCGGCGGCGATCGATCACTGCCATGAGATCAGCGTTGAGCGGATCGTCATACGACATGCGGTCGCCGTCGTAGCCGTAGATGCCAACCAGCAAGGTCGAGATCGCATGCGCCGCTTCTTCGACCGTGGCGAGCATCTTGATGGTGTCGTTGCAACGCTCCGCCATCTCTTTCAGGTGTGCGCGATAGGGCGCGAGAGAGCGGTCGGGATGATCCAGCGCTGCCAGCATCAGCGCGGTTTCAGCGATGTCGAACGGGCCCTCGCCTGCCTCGCCGGCCGCGCGCAGATATTCGGCGGGATCGTCCTTCTTCATATCCTTATGATTGCCCGAAACACTTCGCCTGCCAATCAGCCGCCGCTGCGGAAGGCGTCGCGGATGTGACGCGGCAACGCGCCGGGCATGACTGTCACGATGTCGTAACGGACGGGCCGCGTCGCAAGCTTCGGCCGCGCGGCGAGGAAAAGCCCTGCCGCACGCATGATGCGCTGTTGCTGACGCTGGTGAACCGCGCCGACGGCGGTGTCACGATCCGGACGCGCCTTCACTTCGATGAAGCACACCAGACCACCCGGCGCCTGTGCGATGAGATCGATCTCGCCGGCATGCGTTTTCACGCGGCGGCCAAGGATGCGATAGCCCTTCAGCATCAGCAGCAGCGACGCCAAGGTCTCGCCGCGGCGGCCACGCTTTTCCGCCTGCTGGCGACGGCCGGTGAAGGCATCAGGCATCGCGCTTGCGTTCCAGAGCGCGGTCGTAGACGGCGCGGCGCGGGACATCGATCGCCGATGCGATCAGGTCGGACGCTGCCCGCACCGGCATGAAGGGAAGGGCCTGATCGAGCAGCGCATCGATGCGCGCAAAGTCTGGGCCTTCGTCACGCGCTGGGCCGACGACGATGGTGACCTCACCCCTCGGCGGATCGCGATGCGCGTACTCTTCGGCGAGCGTGGGGAGGAGACCTCGACGTACCTCCTCATGCAGCTTGGTCAGTTCGCGGCCGATGGCGACGGGGCGATTGCCCAGCACCACGGCCATATCGGCAAGACACTCGGCCAGCCGCTGCGGCGCTTCAAAGAAGATCAGGCTGGTGCGGACACCTTTCAGTTCTTCGAGGGTACCGCGCCGCTCCCCCGATTTGGCGGAGAGGAAGCCGGCAAACAGGAAGCGGTCGCTGGGCAAGCCTGCGAGCGTGAGCGCCGTCAGTGCGGCCGAGGCACCGGGGACGGCATGGACGGCGATGCCCTCCCCAATCGCCTCGCGCACCAGCTTGTAGCCGGGGTCGGACACCAGCGGTGTTCCCGCATCGCTGACCAGGGCGACCTTTCCGCCATGGCGCAGCCGCGCGATCAGCTTTGGCCGCTCGCGGGCCGCGTTGTGGTCGTTGTAGGCGGTCATCGTCTTGCGAATGCCGTAAATGGCCAGCAGCTTGGCGGTGACCCGGGTGTCCTCGGCGGCGATCAGATCGACGTTGTTCAGGACATCCAGCGCCCGGAGGGTCACGTCACGCGCATTACCGATCGGCGTTGCGGTGACGTAGAGGCCGGGTGCCAATGTGACAGGCAGCAATTTACCCGGCGCGCCCAACCCCTTAGGCTCCGCGTCCTCACCGTCCGGAGTACCCGATGCGTTTTCCTGTTCCGTCATTCCGCCGACTTTGTGCCATTGCCGGCCTGGTTGCGATAGCGGGGCTGGCCGGGTGCGCCACGACCAAGAAGGGGCCGGACATCGCGCCGACGCCCAAGCCGACGGAAACGGCCGAGACCGTGGTGCCGACCACCACGCCGACGCATCCGCTGGACAGCGATTCCCCGAGCTTCCTGCGGCTTGGTAACATGAGTTCGGCTCGCACGCCGGTGCGCATTGGTGTGCTGCTGCCGTTCGGCTCCAGCACCGCAGGTACCAAGGCGCTCGCCAACACCATGCTGAAGGCGGCGGAACTCGCGATGTTCGATTCCGGCAGCCGCGACATCCTGCTGATGACGGCCGATGAAGGCTCGTCGGGCGACTCGGCCCGCGCCGGGGCGCGCAAGCTGCTCGACCAAGGCGCCGAGATCATCATCGGGCCGATCTATGCCTCGTCGGTGCGCGCCATCACATCCATGACCCGCGACCGCGCCGTGCCGGTGATCGCGTTTTCCACCGACCGCTCGGTGGCGGGCGACGGCGTCTATCTGCTGAGCTTCCAGCCGGAAGACCTGGTGCAGCGCGTGATGCACTATGCGGCCGATCACGGGCACAAGAATTTTGCGGCGATGGTGCCGAGCACCGCTTATGGCCAGGTGGTCGAAAAGGAATTCCGCCAGTCCGCGACCGAGAGCGGTGCCAAGATCAGCGATGTGCAGCATTTCACGCCGGACGTGACGGCGGTGCAGACGCCGTCGGCCGCCGTGGCGCACAGCGATGCCGATGCGATCCTGATCGGACAGGGCGGCAGCGTGCTTAAAGCGATTGGCGTCGCCCTGCGCTCGAACGGCGTCGATCCGGTAAAGGCCAAGTTGCTGGGAACGGGTCTGTGGGACGATCCGACGATCGGCAAGGAGCCGACCTTGGACGGCGCATGGTTCGCGGCGCCCTCGCCCTATGCCGACGATGCGTTCAACGCGAAATACCGTGCGGCGTTCGGTGGCTCGCCACCGCAGCTTGCGGGGCTCGCCTATGACGCGGTCTCGCTCATCGCAATCCTGGCGCAGGGCAAGCCCTATCATCGCTTTACACCCGAGACGCTGACCGATCCGAACGGCTTCTCCGGCGTGAATGGCATTTTTCGCTTCCACCAGAACGGTACAATCGAGCGTGGTCTGGCGATCCTCAGCATCGGTCCCAACGGGTTCAGCGTCGTCGATCCCGCGCCGCGCACCTTCCAGCATTCCGGCAGCTAGGCGTTCAGCAGTTCGGCAATCACGCTGTTGAGGACGAGACGCCCTTGCGGTGTTGCGATGAGGCGTGCGCCATCCTGTTGAAGCAGGCCCAGTTCCGTCAACGCAGCGATGCGTGACGCGTCTGGCGCAAAATTCCAGCGCGCGCGATAGGCATCGAGATCCAAGCCTTCGGCAAGCCGCATGTTCATCAGCAGATGCTCGCGCGCGGCATCGGTTTCGCTGATTGTCTCGACAACCTCATAACCATTGCCGCTCTTGGCGACGGTTTCACGCCAGCGCTCCGGTAGCTTGATTGCCGATGTCGCGATGCGTTTGCCGGCGAGGGTCACGCGGCCGTGTGCGCCGGGGCCGACGCCGGCGTAATCGCCATAGCGCCAATAGATGAGATTGTGCCGCGCTTCTTCGCCGGGCCGCGCATGGTTAGAGATTTCGTAGGCCGGCACGTCGGCCGCCTCCGTCATTTCCTGTGTGATCTCAAAGAGCGCGGCGGCACTGTCATCGTCCGGGATCGTCAGCGCGCCGGTCTTATGCAGCGTCGCGAATGGCGTCGCCGGTTCGATGGTCAGTTGGTAGAGCGACAAATGGCTCGTGCCGAACGCCAGGGCGCGGGTGAGTTCTTCGCGCCACGCTACCGCCGTCTGTTTCGGGCGCGCGTAGATGAGATCGAGCGACACGCGGTCGAAGGTCTGGAGGGCTAGCTTCAGCGCGGCTTCGCCTTCCGCGCGATTGTGCAGACGGCCGAGGAATTTCAGATCGGCATCGTTGAGCGCCTGCATGCCGACCGAGACGCGGTTCACACCCGCAGCGCGATAGTCGCGGAAGCGCGCCGCATCGGCACTCGCCGGATTGGCTTCGAGGGTGACTTCGACATCGTTCGCCGTGCGCCACAACCGGGCGATGGTGTCGAGGATGCGCCCCGTCGAGGCGCCCCGCATCAACGAAGGCGTGCCACCACCGAAGAACACCGTCTCGACAATCGGCCGCGCATCGCCCTGCGCCGCGGCCACCCATTCGAGTTCGCGCACAATACCATCGACCCAGGCGCTCTCGTCGTAGCTCTGGCGAACGTGGCTATTGAAGTCGCAGTAGGGGCACTTCGCGGCACAGAACGGCCAGTGGACGTAGATGCCGAAGCCGCTCACGGCGAGAAGTGCGCCAGCAGCTTTGCGAAGGCTTTGGCGCGGTGGCTCATGCCGTGTTTCGTCTCCGGCGGGATTTCGCCGAAGGTTTTGCTCATGCCGTCGGCAACGAAGATCGGGTCGTAACCGAAGCCGAGCTTGCCGCGGCCGGGAAATACGAGGTGGCCATGCACTTCGCCCTCGAAGATATCGCAGCCACCGTTCGGCAAAGCGAGCGCGAGGGCGCAGACGAATTTCGCGGTCAGGTCTTTCGCCTGTTTGCGCTTGAGCTCGTTTTCGACCCGCGCCATCGCGAAGGCGAAGCTCTTGTTCGGCCCGGCCCAGCGCGCCGAGTAAATGCCGGGTGCGCCATCGAGCGCGGCGACCGCGAGACCGGAATCATCGGCCAACGCCGGCAGCCCCGAAACATCTGCCGCCGCGCGGGCCTTCAGTTCGGCATTGCCCGCGAAGGTCTGTTCGGTCTCTTCCGGCTCGATCAGCCCGAGTTCGCTCGCGCCCTTCGTTTCGATCCCGAGCGGAGCCAGAAGATCGTTGATCTCCCGCACCTTCCCCGGATTGTGTGAGGCGACGACCAGAGTTTTGGGCAGCTCAGCCAAGGGCGGCCTTCTGGGCGATGACGAGTTCGCCGATGCCTTTGCGCGCGAGGCGCAGGAGGTGACCGAGTTCTTCCTCGCTGAACGGGGCACCTTCGGCGGTGCCCTGGATTTCCACGAGCCCGCCGGCGCCGGTCAGCACGAAATTGGCGTCGGTTTCGGCCGTCGAATCCTCGCTGTAGTCGAGGTCGAGCATTGGCACGCCCTTCACGATACCGCACGAAACGGCGGCAACGTGATCCTTGAGCGCCGGGCGGGTGACCATACCGGTGCGGGTCATGAACTTGATGCACTGCGCGAGGGCGACATAGCCGCCGGTGATCGACGCGGTGCGCGTACCGCCATCGGCCTGGAGCACGTCGCAGTCGATCACGATCTGCCGCTCGCCCAGCGCCGCCATATCGGTAACGGCCCGTAACGAACGGCCAACAAGGCGCTGAATTTCTTGCGTACGGCCCGATTGTTTGCCTTGGGCTGCTTCACGACGCATGCGCTCATGGGTCGAGCGGGGGAGCATGCCGTACTCGGCTGTCACCCAGCCCTTGCCCGAGCCGCGCAGGAAGCCCGGCGCGGTCTCCTCAAGGCTGGCCGTGACGAGCACATGCGTATTGCCGAACTTCACGAGGCAGGAGCCCTCGGCATGCTTGGCCACGCCCATCTCCAGAGAGACAGCGCGCATCGCGTCGTTGGGGCGGCCGGATTCACGCATCGGTTGCATCTCTTGAAGTTCGGAGCATCTGCCGTTACCTAGCGGCCTTGCCCCGCGCCCGCAATGGCCGGGTCCCGATTAAAAAGTCCGAACAAACCCAAAGGTTTACCTTGGACACGTCGCATACCAGGGCTATGGCGCTGGGGGATCGCCCGCGCGAAGTGTTCCGGCATCTTGTCGAGGCGTTTCTGACGTCCGGCGAGCCGGTGGGTTCGCGCACGCTTTCGCAGATCCTGCCCATCGCCCTGTCCCCGGCCTCCATCCGCAATGTGATGGCCGATCTGGAGGCACTGGGCCTCCTCTATGCCCCGCACACCAGCGCCGGGCGGGTGCCGACCGAGAAGGGCCTGCGCCTGTTCGTCGATGGGTTGATGGAGATCGGCCAACTGGCGCCGGACGAGCGCATCGCCATTGAAGCGCGGATGTCCGGTTCGGGACGCGCGGTCGAAGACGTGCTGACCCAGGCGACGACCTTGCTGTCCGGCCTGTCCCACTGCGCCGGGCTGATCGTCTCGGCCAAGCAGGACGGCGCGCTGAAGCACGTCGAGTTCGTTCCGGTGACACCCGGCAAGGCATTGGTCGTGATCGTGGGCGAAGACGGTCAGGTCGAGAATCGCCTGATCGACACGCCAGCCGGCCTGCCGGTGTCGGCGCTGGCGGAGGCGTCCAACTATCTGAACGCCCGGCTGCGCGGTCGCACGCTCGATAGTGCCCGCAACGAGATTCTGTCCGAGATTGAAGGCGAACGCGCCGAGCTCGATGTGCTGACCGCGAAGATTGTGGCCGAGGGCCTAGCCACCATGGCGATCCCGACGATGTCGCGGAACTCCGAAGAGAAGGTGCTGATCGTGCGCGGCACCTCACACCTGATCGAAAGCATGGACGCCCAGGCCGATCTGGAGCGTATCCGTACCCTGTTCGACGATATCGAGCGCAAGAACGACCTGATCGGCCTTCTGGAATCGGCCAAACAGGGCGACGGGGTGCGCATCTTCATCGGTTCGGAAAACCGGCTCTTCAGCCTCTCAGGTTCCTCTATCGTTGCCGCGCCCTATGCCAATGCCTCCGGCAAGGTGGTGGGCGTGGTCGGCGTGCTTGGCCCCACCCGCCTCAACTACGGCCGGATCATCCCGATGGTGGACTACACCGCCAAGGTGATCGGACGGCTGATTGCCTGACCCTTTGCCAGAATTGTGCGTTTTCAAGGAATGACAATGAGTGACGAACAACAAGCCCCGCAGCAGCCGGCCAATGACGGCGACCAGGAACCCGATGGCTATGCCGTCGTCGTGGCGCTGCAGGCGGAAGTCGCGGACCTGAAGGACAAGCTGCTGCGCGCCGTGGCCGAGACGCAGAACGTCCGCCGTATCGCCGAGCGTGAGAAGCAGGACGCCTCGCAATATGCCGTGACCCGCTTCGCGCGCGACATGGTGGCGGTGTCGGACAATTTCAGCCGTGCCCTCGCCGCCTGCCCCCCGGACAAGCTCGCCGATGCCGACAGCCAGGTCCGCGGCGTGATCGAGGGTGTGGCCGCTACCGAGCGCCAGCTGCTTTCGACGCTGGAGAACCACGGCGTGAAGATCATCGACACGGCCGACGGCAAGTTCGATCCCAACCTGCATCAGGCGATTGCCGAGGTGCCGGGCAACGGCAAGCCGGCCGGCTCGATCGTCGATGTGGTCCAGACCGGCTTCACGATCAGTGGCCGCCTGCTCCGCCCCGCGATGGTGACCGTGGCGCGGCGCGACGACAACCCGGCCACAAACACCACCGCGTAAGCCGCCCTCGACAGAGCGCCTGTCCCGCGCAACTCTGCTGCGCATGGGAGAACTCACGCTCGAAAAGGTGCAGGCCGAACTGACGGTATCGGATCGCCACGCCTACTTCGAACAGCGCATCTTCGTGCTGTCGCCATTCGGCACCCCTCTGACAACGCTGCTGTTGTTCGTCCTGTTCGCGGGCAGCTTCCTTCTGTGCGCCACCGTCGAGCATCAACCGCTGCTGGTACAGACCGCCACGAGCGTGACGCTGGACCAGCGGGCCCGGGTTGCGCTGACTCTGTCGCTGCTGCTTGTGACGGTGCTGGGCATCCAGCGCTACACACGGGTGCGCGAGCGTGCCGAACTCGCAAGCGCGGCAACCATCTTCCGCGGTGGACTCGCCACGGTCGGGCGCGTTGCTGTTCTGACACCCGCCGGCGCTCATCTCGGTCTCGCGTCGCTCATCGGCCTCGTCATCGGCATCGGCCTCAGCTGGCTGGCCTTATTGCACGACGCCCATTTCAGCACTGCGCCGCTCACCATCGGCTGGTATGTGGTCATCATCTGTCTCCTCACCATGTCGTTCGCGCGCGGCGTCGAGCTGACACGGCAGGGCTCGAAGAGCGGTATTGCGGCGGTGGAGAACGAGCTGGTCATCGACCTGCTGCGGATCGACCGCCTCTCTTTCCTCGGACGCTCGGCGGCGCGGTTCGCGCTCATCTGGTTCGCGATCGGCGCGGTGAGTTGTCTGTTCTTTGTCAGCAATGGCATCTCGATGTTCACGGTCGGGTTGATTGCGATGATGCTGTTGATCGGCGCCTCGACGTTCTTTGGCATGATGGAGCGCGTGCATCGCCGCATCAAAGCGGTGAAGGCTGAAGAGCTGGAACGCATCCGGCACCAGATCGACGGGCTGCGCGATCAGGCGGCGCACGATGCGTCCGCGGCCGCACGGCTGCAGGGGTTGCTCGCCTATGAGACGCGGATCACGGCCGCGCCGGAGTGGCCATTCGACCAGCCGACGTTGGTGCGGTTGTGCGCGTCCGCCCTGATCCTGACCCTGCCGTGGTTCGGGCAGGCGATTGCAGCCGATTTGATCGCGCATCTGGGCACAAGCTAGGAAGAGATATGAGCATTCGTATCGTCGTCGCCGGCGCGGCTGGCCGCATGGGACAAGCCCTGATCCACGCGATTTCGCAGGACAAGGACTGCGTGGTCGCGGGTGCGTTCGAGGCGAAGGGCAGTCCGGCGCTCGGCAAGGAAGCGGCGCCCGGCGTTGCGATCACCGACGATCCGCTGCCACTGCTCGCCAAAGCCGATGCGCTGATGGATTTCACCCGGCCGCATGTGTCGGTAGAGCTTGCCGCGTTGTCAGCGCAGGCGCGTATCGTGCACGTGATGGGCACGACCGGTCTTTCGGCGGAAGACGATGCGAAGATTCGCGCCGCATCGCGCCACGCGACGATCATCAAATCCGGCAATATGAGCCTGGGCGTCAATCTGCTCGCGGCGCTGGTGAAACAGGCAGCGAAGGCGCTGCCGAGCTTCGATGTCGAAATCGTCGAGATGCATCACCGCGCCAAGATCGACGCGCCATCGGGGACCGCGCTGATGCTCGGCCGCGCCGCCGCGGAAGCACGCGGTGTTTCGCTGGAGGATCATTCAGCGCGCGGCCGTGATGGCAATATGGGACCGCGCATGGACGGAGATATCGGCTTTGCGTCGCTGCGCGGCGGCAGTGTGATCGGCGATCACCAGGTGATCGTCGCCGGGCCGAGTGAGCGCATCACGCTGGGTCACATCGCGGAAGATCGCACGATCTTTGCAAACGGCGCCCTCGCCGCCGCGAAGTGGGGGCAGGGCAAGAAGCCAGGCCTCTACGCCATGGCGGACGTTCTCGGCCTTTCGGCGTAACGCGCCGCTTCGAATGCCAGCATCGCGCGCTTGCGCGTCAGACCCCAGTGATAGCCGTTGAGTGTGCCGTCGCTGGCGAGCACGCGATGGCACGGGATCAACCACGAAATCGGATTGCGTCCGACGGCAGCACCGACGGCGCGTGATGCCTTGGCATTGCCGGTGCGGGCCGCGAGATCGCGATAGGTGGTAAGCTTGCCATCCGGCACGGTAAGCAGCGCCTGCCACACCTTGATCTGCCACGGCGTGCCGAGGAGATGCAGGCCGATCTCGTCACCCTCCGCTGCCTCAAAGATGCGCTGCGCGATGGCAGCCGTCTTCTCCGCATCGGCCACGAACGCCGCCTTCGGCCAGCGTGTCGCCATGTCGGTAAAGAGCGCGTCTTCTTCCGACTCGTCGCCGAACGCGAGGCCGCAGAGGCCTTTCTCCGT
Source organism: Rhizomicrobium sp. (assembly GCA_036263395.1). GTDB lineage: Bacteria > Pseudomonadota > Alphaproteobacteria > Micropepsales > Micropepsaceae > Rhizomicrobium. The sequence continues at coordinate 13,115 of DATAHD010000354.1, forward strand.
CGCCATCACCAGCGCGATGCCGAAGGGCGAGTCGTGGAAGCCGTAGGTGATCGTGAGGCCTTCGCCACCGCGCGCATAGTCGCCGGGCGTCATCGCTTCGATCTTGAGGCAGAGATCGTGCAGTCGTGAGGGGCCGGAGAGACCCGCCTCATACGATGCTTCGAGCACGCTTTTGCCCTCGGCCAGTTCGGCCTTGGCGTGATCGAGCGTCAGGTGGCCGACGAAGGCTTTCGGGCTGACGCCGACATAGCGCGTGAACAGGCGCTGGAAGTGATAGGGGGAGAGACCCACCGACTCCGCCGCCGCATCGAGGCTGGGCTGTTCGGTGTAGTGCTCGCTGAGGTGCCGGATGGCGCGCGCCATCCGACGCCAGTTGGGACCGGAATCCATCGATGTCTGTGCTTCGCTCATGGGCGGAAGATGGGCGGCGGCTGCCGGCTTTTCGACCCGATTCTTGCGACGCATTTCTTAGGCCCAGCGATAGTCGCGGGCGGCGCGCAGGGCGTCTTTCAGTTCGGCCGCGAAACGGACCCGCTCGGCCGGGGCGAGGAACGCACCGATGCGCCAGCCGCGGCCCCGGCTCCAGAGCGTGATCTGGCTCCAGTGCTCCGCCGGATCGTCCATGTCGACGCGAACCCAATAGGGGTTGAGCGACACCTCTTTCGCCGCCCCCTTTGGCGGGACGCAGGCAATGTGGAGTTCTTCCGGCGTGAGGGTCACCCGCTCCTCGCGCTTGGCGTTCAGGGTGCTTTTGCGGAAGGCCCAGGCGAGCAGCGCCACGTCGAGGCCGAGGAACGGCATGACCGGCCACGCGCCGTGCCAGACGAAATAGCCGGCGAACAGCAGATTGATGAAAGCGACAAACCCCAGAATCCAGAGCAGCACACGCGGCGGCAGTGGCGGGCTGGGGCGCAACACAGCTTCGAGGATGATGGGCTCGCTCATCGCCCGTGATGATGACGTGCTTTTCAAACATGCAAAAGGCCGATGGTGGTCCATCGGCCTCTGTTTGCATCCGCTTAGGGACTAGTGCGGCGGGGGATGGCCGCAACGATCGCGATAGCCACGCTGACCACCGTGATCGCGCCAGAACGGATCGCCGAGATCGAGATCGCACGGATCGGTCGCTGCACCGATCGCTGCACCGGCGACACCGCCGATCACCGCGCCGGCACCGGCACTACCCGTAACCGAACCGATGGCCGCACCGGCACCCGCGCCGATCAGGCCACCCGACACCGCACGATCGCCAGGCGACGTGCCGCAACCACCAAGGACAAGAGCAGACGCCAGAAGTGCGCCTGCAGCAATTTTGTTCAGGAGCATTCAAGCCTCCGCTGCAGTATGTGACTCAACGACTCCATAACGGAGGGAACCGGGCATCGTTCCGCGTGAGCCGCTTGCGTAGCGCCAATGAAATGCGGCATTCCTCGGGCAAAGCGGGATTGCAGAATTATGGCGCGCGCATTCACGGCGGATGAAGTCGACGAATTTTTCGCGCGCTTGCAGAAACACACGCCACATCCCGAGACCGAGCTTAAGTATCTTAACCCTTACACCTTGCTCGTATCGGTCGTGCTGTCGGCGCAGGCGACCGACAAGAGCGTGAACAAGGCGACCGAGCCACTGTTCAAGATCGTGACGACGCCGGAAGGGATGGTGAAGCTGGGTGAGAAGAAACTCACCGACTACATCAAGGCGATCGGCCTCTATCGCATGAAGGCGAAGAACGTCATCGCGCTGTCGAAGATCCTGATCGAGCAATACGACAGCGGCATTCCGCAGGATCGCGATCTGCTGCAGGAGCTACCAGGTGTCGGTCGCAAGACGGCGAACGTGGTGATGAATGTCGCCTTCGGTCAGCCGACCATTGCGGTTGATACGCACATCTTTCGCGTCGGCAATCGCACGGGACTCGCACCGGGAAAAACGCCGCTCGAGGTTGAGCTCAAGCTCGAGAAGAAGGTGCCGGCGAAATACAAGATGCACGCGCATCACTGGCTGATCTTGCACGGACGCTACACCTGCGTCGCGCGCAAGCCGCTCTGCCCGACCTGCGTGGTGCGCGACTTGTGCCGCTTCAAAGATAAAACGAAAGAGCCGGACTGACGGCTACGACACCGGCTGCGGGCCGCGGTGTTCGGCGAGGAGCGCGGTGAGGCAGTCCGGGTCCGCTGCCGTATCCCGGCCACGGGGGATCGTCTCGACGTGGCGGACCTGCAGCCCAGCGGTTTCCGGATAGAGGAAGAAGAACGCTTTGCAGGCGCGGCCGTCATAGCGCCACATCTCGACGGCGCCATCTTTGCGCACGAAGGCCGGCGCGCCGAAGTTCCCGCGCATGGTGACGGGCGACAGGCCGACAATGCCGCCGGGCTCACCCGGCTTTGGCGCGGTCGGCAAATTCACCCGGTCGCCACCACCGCCGCTGGCACAGGCCGCCAGCACCAGACACAAACACGCGGCAGCGGCGGGACGGATCATGCGGAACGCTCCTGATAACGCTTGAACAGGTGCACCATAAACGCCGATCCATACAAAGGCGCAAACAGATTGGCGATTGGGACGATCGACAGCACCGAGATTAACAGTCCGGCAAAGAACACTCCGAAGCGGTGCGACTTGCGCAGTGCATCCACCGCCGGTTGCGGCAGATGGCGCAGCGCCGCGAGCTCAAAGTACTCTCTGCCTAACAGCCAGCCATTGATAATGAGTGCGGTGCCCTCGCCAACAAGGGGGATCGTGTCGAACGGCAGTAGCGCAAGATTGACGAGAACCAGCAGCCCGGCGAGCCGCGCACCAGCCCGCAGTGCGGTGAGGAACGGCGTTCCTGGCGCCTTACCGTCCTTCGGATAAAACCGTGCTTCGACGGCATCGGCGACACGGTCGAGATAGAACGAGGCGAAGAGCGCCGCGACGGGTGCGCCCAGAAAGAAGATCAGAAAGACGAACATGATCGGGGCGAGCAGCGCGAGGGCGCGGTTGACCCAGTGCCAGCCGAGCGTCGGCAGGTGGTGGATCACGTACTCCATGCCCAGGAACAGCACCACGAACAGCGCGATGGTGAGAAAGATGGCGCGTGCGGCGATGCCCGAAAACGCGGGATCGAAGATCACCGCCAGCGCCTTGCGCGCGCTTGCGAACATGCCCAGCCTCCTCTAACTCGCGTTCAGCTTATACGGCATCCGCACAAGGAGAGCATTCTTGGCCTATCACGTCGCCGCCATCGGTCATGCCCTCGTGGACGTTCTGGCGTCCGCCAACGACAGCTTCCTTCTGGAGCACAACATCGCCAAGGGCGTGATGACGATGATCGACGAGTACCGGGCGGCGACGCTCTATTCCGCGTTCACCGGGCCGCAGGAAGCGGCCGGCGGTTCGGCGGCCAACACCCTGGCGGGGCTCGTGTCGTTCGGCGGCCAGGGTTACTTCATCGGCAAGGTGAAGGACGACCGGCTGGGCGGCAGTTTCGCCGGCTCGATGCGCGAGAGTGGCCTGACCTTCACCGCGCCGCCCGCCACCAGCGGGCCGCAGACCGGCTGCTGCCTGATCGT
>DATAHD010000355.1:0-7127 GCA_036263395.1 Rhizomicrobium sp.
GATCCCGCCTCGACCGGCACGCAGCTTGCCGGAAAGTCCTGCACGAACCTCAGGCCTTGCTCCTTTGCGGCTCCAATGAAGCGATCGAGATGCTGCATGGCCCCCGTCGGGAGGTCATGTAGCACGACCAACGCGTGCGGCTGAGCGAGGCTGAGAGCGAGGGCGCGCTCCACCCAGGTACCCGGTCGCGCCCAGTCCTCGGGAATGACGTTCCACAGCACGCAGGTGAACCCACCGTCGCAAAGAGCTTGCAGGGCTTCACGGTTCAGCAGGCGTCGATCGAGCACACCGCCGCCGCCGAAGGGCCGGAATAAGCGGCGCACGTGCGACAGCTCTCCGATCAGGCGTTGTGTGCTCTCGATTTCACGAGTCGCCATGCCGCGTTCCGAGCAGAGACCGAGCGGCACCTGGTGATTGAAGGTGTGATTGCCGATCCAGTGCCCCTCGGCGTGAGCCCTTTCCGCGAACTCGCGGCGATCCCGCAGCTTTTCGCCGACGACGAAGAATGTCGACAAAATGTCGTGGCGGCGCAGGATATCCAGAACCTGCGGAGTGACCTCCGGGTCGGGCCCGTTATCGAAACTCAGAGTAATCAAGGCCATTGCGGATTCTTTGCACACTGACGGCGATCTCGCCTCACGATCTGGGGTTTCGGCGGCCACTCCGAAGGACGTGTAGGCGTCAGAGGCGCAGACGGCCGAGCCAGCCGCTGTCAAATTCCAAGATAGCGGCTCCGGATCTCGTCATTGGCCTTCAGTTCGTCCGGACTCGACGCGTAGACGACGCGCCCTTTGCTCACGATGTTGACATGATCAACGAGCTTGAGCGCCAGATGCGCGTTCTGCTCGACGAGCAGGATCGACATGCCGTCGCGCTTGAGTTGGCCGATCGCCTCCCATAGCCCCTGAATAATGATCGGCGCGAGACCTTCGGAGGGCTCGTCCATGATCAGGCAGTCAGGGTTGGTCATCAGCGCGCGGCCGATGGCCAGCATCTGCTGCTCGCCTCCAGACAGCGTCTTTGCCCGCTGGAATCGTCTCTCGCGCAGGCGCGGGAACATGGTGTAGACGCGCTCGAGGCCCCAGCCGGTTCGAGCATGCCCGCGCTCCGCCACCAGCAAGTTTTCTTCCACGGCGAGTGTCGGAAATACGCGTCGTCCCTGCGGCACCAGTCCCATGCCGCTGCGCACCGTCTCGAACGAGCTCTTCAGAGTGATGTCGTCGTCCTTGAACAAGATGCGGCCGCGGCGCGGCGGATTGAACCCGACGATCGAGTTGACCAACGTGCTCTTGCCGACCCCATTGCGGCCGAGCAGCCCGACGATCTGACCACGCCCGACCGTGAGCGAGAGCCCCTGCAGCACATAGGCCTCGCCGTAATATGTATGGATATCCTGGACGTCGAGAATGGCCATGGCTCAGCCCGTTCCGAGATAGACGCTCTGCACCCGCGCACTCGACCGGATAAAGTCCGGGGCGCCGCTCTCCAGGATCTGGCCGAAATGCAGCACGGAAATTTCGGACGCGACGTCGAACACGATATCCATGTCATGTTCGATCAGAAGAATGGCAATCTTCGGATCGAGCTTGCCAAGAAAGCGCGTCATCTCGGTCGACTCGCTGGACGAGAGACCGGCGGCCGGCTCGTCCAGCAACAGTATTTTCGGGTCGCCCGCAAGACCCAACACGATCTCGAGCTGCCGCTGTTCGCCGTGTGACAGGTTACTCACGACGACATCCTTGCGGTCGACGAACCCGGCCCGCTCCAGAAGAGCATACGCCTTCTCGTGCATGTCGCGGTAAGACGACATGAAGCGCCACATCACGAATTTCGTCGGACGCATCCCGCCGATGGCGAGCAGCACATTATCGAGCACGGTGAGCGCAGGAAAAAGGTGCGTCACCTGGAACGTGCGCGCCATGCCGAGTGAGGCACGGCGATGGCTCGGCCAACGCGTGACGTCACGTCCGAACAGCAGGATCTCGCCGCTGGTCGACGGAAAAATGCCGGTGATCAGGTTGAACAGTGTCGTCTTGCCGGCTCCGTTCGGACCGATGATGGCCTTGCGGTCGCCCGGCATGATGCGCAGCGAAACGTCACGGGTCGCCTGTAGACCGCCGAAGCTCTTGCACAGCCCTCGCAGTTCGAGGACCGGAACGGCAGCCGTCTCTTTCATCGTGTCGCTGTGCACGCGTGGACCTTGCTGTCTCGAATGAGTGCCGCCGGGGCCCGACGAGCGGACCCCGGCACTCAACGTCATTCGCAGTTCTTGCAGGGTGGGAAGTCGCGGCTATAGACCGGTTGCGCCAGGAACTTCGCCTTGTCGTAAGTCCAGAACTGGCTCACGTGCGGATAGGTCTTGATGACCGTATTCCAGAGCTCCGGCTTGCCGTATCCGAACATCTCCTTCTTCTCGACCTTCTTGATGTAGATGTTCTGGATCGGGCTGCGTGTCGTCGGATCGAGTTCGACCGGTCCGCGTACCGCATCGAGCTTGATGCTCGCCATGGTCTTTATGAAGGCTTCCGGCCCGGGATATTTGCCGCCGTGCTTCGCCATGGTTTCGTCGATCCATTGCGCCGCCGAATAGTCACCTTCCGAATAATAGGATGGCACCTTGTTGTACTTGGCGCGGTATTTCTTCACGAATTCCCGGTTCTTCGGCGTGTCGAGCGCGGCGCTGTACATCAGCGCCGAAACATCGCCCACGACTTCATCGCCCATGGACGGCAGGATGAACTCGTCGTAGCTGGTACCGCCTGCGACGATCGGTTTCTTGTTGCCCGACGCGCGCAGTTGCTTCGGGAATTGCAGCGACATCGGCCCCACCATGAGGTCGAAAACCGCGTCGGCGTCGGCCTTCATCGTCGGAATGTACGGGCCGAAGTCTTTGGTACCGAGCGGCACCCAGATCTTCTGAATCACCTTGCCGCCGCAGTCCTCGAAGGTCTGCTGGAAGCCTCCCGTCTGCTCGTAGCCGAAGGCGTAGTCGGCGGCGATGGCGACCACCTTCTTGTAGCCCTGGTCGCAGGCCCATTGGCCCAGAGGATGATTGGGCTGCGACGGCACCCAGACAGAGAAGACGGTGTAGGGATATTTATCGACCTGCCGCTGCGCGAGATCGTCGGCCGTCGAGGCCGTGCCGATATACAATGTCTTGAGTTCGGTGCTGACCGGCCCGAGCGCATAGGCGCTCGACGCGAGCAGCGCGCCCGCCAGGATGTCGACCTTGTCCTGGAGAATGAGCTTCTTGGCCTTGGCGACGTCGACATCCGGCTTGCCCTGGTCATCCTCGACGATGAGCTTGACTTTGGCGCCGCCGAGCATGCCGTTGTGCTCGTCCAGATACATCTGGAAGCCGTTGAGCATGTCGGTGCCGATGGCTGTGTAGATGCCGGTGCGCGGCGCCAGAAAGCCGATACGCAGTTCCGGAGTCTGCGCGCGAGCGCCGGCCGCCAGACCGGAAAGCAGAACTCCGCCCAGCAGTGAGGCTGCAATCGTCCGCATTCTCATGTCTTCCTCCCCATTTGGTCTTTGTTGGATCGTTCGATCATTTCACGACGCCTTCGAGGCCAGTTCCTCGGAAACCGGGACAGGCCTGCCGCCGGAGCGGATACGCAATTGATGGATGCGTTCCGGGATGCTCATCAAGCCGCCCGGAAGATAGAGAATTGCGAGCACGTAGACGCCGCCGAGCACGTACTGCCACCAGGGCACGATGGTGCTGAGATATTCGCGCAGGCCGAACACGATGCCCGCGCCGACGGCACCGCCGACCAGCGTGCCCGCGCCGCCGAGCACGACCATCAGGAGCGCGTCGACCGAGGTCGTGATGACGACCGTTTCCGGGCTGACGTGACCGTTGGTGTGCGCCCACAGCACACCGGCAAGGCCGCCGAAGCCGCCGGCAATGACGAAGGCGAGATATTTGTGCAGCCAGGTGTTGTAGCCGAGGATCTGCATCCGCACCTCGCGCTCGCGGATCCCGGCGAGGCTGCGGCCGAACGGCGACCGCACGAGCACGTAGAGCGCGCCCATAGAGGCCGCGAAGAAGGCGAAGACCAGATAGAAGAACGTCGTCTCGTTCGACAAATCGATGCCGAAATTCGGCCGACTCGTCATGTTGATGCCGTTGTCGCCGCCGGTCAGAGAGTTCCAGCGATATGCGAGGCCCCAGACGCACTGACCGAGCGCAAGCGTGATCATCAGGAAATAGACGCCGGTCGCGCGGATGGCAAAGAGACCGAACACCGCGGCGAGCGCGGCGCCGATGAGGAACCCGAGCACGACCACAATCCAGAAATCGAAGCCCAGCCCGAAATGCATCTTGGTCGCAAGAACAGCCGTCAGATACGCGCCGACGCCGAAATAGGCGGCCTGCCCCAGAGACGGCAATCCGGTAAATCCGAGCAGGAGGTCGGTGCTCATCGCCAGAATGGCGAATGCCATCGCACGCGTCGTGAGCAGCACCACGAACGAGCCGGAGTGCGGAACGACCCACAGCAGCGCCGCCATCACGATCAGCACCGCGACGATCTTGCTGTTGACCCGGCCCATCATCGCCTCAATCGCGGCCAAACAAGCCGGTCGGCTTGATCGCGAGGATGAGCACCATCGGTGCGTAGAGGGTGAAATAGGAGACTTCGGGAAACAGCGCCTTGCCGAAATTGTCCGCAAGCCCCACCGCCAGCGCGCCGATCGCGGCTCCACCGAGCGAACCCATGCCTCCGATGATCACGACCGCGAAGGCGAGCGGCAGCATCTCGAAATCCAAGCCCGGATAGATGCCGAGGAAGCCCCCACCGATGACGCCGCCGAGCGCCGCGAGGAAGGTGCCGAGCGCAAAGATCATCATCGATATGCGGTTCGTGTCGATCCCGATGCCGCGCGCCATTTGCGCGTCGTCGACCGTCGCGCGCACCGCGGCCCCCAGCCGCGTTCGCTCCATCGCCAGCCAAAGCCCGATACCTATCACCAGCGCCATCGCGATCATGAACAGCCGGTAGAGCGGGAAGTAAATGCCGCCGAGCGGCACGCTCTGCTGGAGGATTTCGGGCGGGTTGATGTCCATGTTGTTGCCGCCCCAGATGTCGAGCGCGGCCTGCTGGAAGAGATAGGCGAAGCCGACCGTGAGCAGCACCTGCCGCAGCGGATCGAAACCGAGCGGCCGCAGAAATACGCGCTCCATGACAAGCCCGATGATGGCCACCACGACCGCGGCAACCGGCAGCGACAGCGCCCAGGAACCGGTGGCGCCGATCACCGACAGCGCGATGTAACCGCCAAGCAAGAAATAGGAGCCGTGCGCGAGATTCACGATGCGCATGACGCCAAAGATCAGCGAGAGGCCGCTGCCGATGAGGAACAGCAGCGCGCCATAGGAAACGCCGTTGAACGCCTGGATCAGCCAGAATTGCGCGTTCATATCCTCCCGTCCAAATCGCCCGGATTTCCGCCGGGTTCTGGAGCAGGCCGGCGTGACGTCGTCCGACCCGCACTTAAAGTATTGGCCATCGCCGCTGCCGACGCCACCTCATTTTACCCGTGAGCGACGGGCAGCCGTGGCCTCGAGATCGATCGTCATGGTTGCCGCATCGATGACCACTCCATATTCGTCTGCCGCGCGCTGATGCGACACGTACTCGTTGACGACGTCGCTCAGCACCGCCTCTGCGTCGCGCTCGTGCGGATCGCCCACGCCGCAGCCCCCGGCAGTGCGCTGGATGAGGACGTCGCCCTCCCCCACTTTGGCCTGACGGTGGGCGCGGACCTGGGTCTCGACGCCGCCGGGAGGTGTCAACGTCAGCTTATTGAAGAAGTGCGGCGAATGACCGCCGAGGACGGTATAGCCCCGGGTCACGTCGCCGTCGGAATCGCCGGTCAGCAGGATCGCCGGACTCCCCTTGTTGACCGCCTCCCAATAGATGCCGAGGCCGCCGCGATAACGTCCAGCGCCGCCGGAATCCGTCGTCAGTTCGTAGCGGGTGATATGCCAGGGATAATAGGTCTCCAGCATTTCGACCGGCGCGCGCACAAGTTCGCCGCCGCAGACCCAGGGGGAGATGTGCGGCCAGCCGTCATAGCCCCAAATCGCGCCGGAACCGCCGTCCGAAACGTGGGCGAGGAACACGTATCGCTCATTGCTGCGCGGATCGGTACCGATCAGGCCGCAGCCGTAATGGCGCGCCCACGCGGCACAGATGTTCTTCGGCACGGCCTTGCTCAGCGCCTCGGCCGCGCATTCGAGCACTTGCGTCCCCATCGAGATCGGGGCCGCGCCAACCGTCGCCGGATAGACGGGATTCACGCAGGTTCCCGGCGGCGCGACGATGGTGATCGGCCGGTAGCTGCCTTCATTATGATAGGAGGAGATCTCGGCCGAAAGCGCCGTGAAGACCGCGGAATAGACGCTTGCGTAGGTCGCCGAGAGCGGACAATTGACGAAGGAGACCTGCTTGTCGCTCTCCGAGAAATCGAATGTAAGCGTGTCGCCTTTCACCGTCAGTGTACAGCGCACCCAAACCGGCACGTCGAAATTCGAGCCATCATCGTCCGTCGCTGCTTCCGTGCGGTAGACGCCGTCCGGGATGAGCGCCAACTCGGCGCGCACCGCCCGTTCCGTCGAATCGATCATGTCGTCGATGTAGCGCAGGAGCGGCTCGCGGCCGTACTGGTTGAGCATCTCGACGAGGCGACGCTCGGCGACCTTCATCGCCGCGATCATCGCCGCATTGTCGATGCGCATGCCGTCGGGGAAGCGGATATTGTTGAGGAAGAACTCGTAGACGGGAGTCTCCTCGCCGCGAGCATAGATGCGGGTCGGCGGAATGACGAGGCCTTCGGCATGGATGTCATAGGCGCCCGGGAAATAACCACCGGGCAGCGAACCGCCCATATCCTCCTGATGCCCGCGCGCCATCGCGAGGCAGACGAGGACGTCCTCGTGGAATACCGGATAAAACAAGGTGATGTCGGGCAAGTGCGTACCAAACGCCTTGTAGGGATCGTTCATGATGAAGACGTCGCCCGGTTCGATCTTGCCGGCGAATTTCTTCAGCAGTGCCTTCACCTGAAGACTGCCGGCGCCAATCTGCCCTGGCAGGCCTACATAATGCGCAATCGACCGC
>DATAHD010000356.1:0-1522 GCA_036263395.1 Rhizomicrobium sp.
CCGGTCTGGCGCTTCTCATATTCCTGCTGCTGACGCTGGACTGGGACACCATGCGCGGCCCGGTCTCGCGCTTCGTGTCCGCCCGGATGGGGCGTGAGGTTCACATCAACGGCCATCTGCGCGTCCATCTGTTCAGCTGGCAGCCATGGCTGACCGCGGAGAAGATCACGGTCGGCAATCCCAAATGGCTGCCGAACAGCCAGATGGGCAGCGCCGACAAGCTGACCATCAAGGTGCGCCTGCTGCCGCTCGTCTTCGAGCAGCGGGCGATCTTTCCGCTCATCTCGGTCGATAAACCGGACGTCGCTCTGATCCGTGATCGCGCCGGTCATGCGAACTGGAGTTTCTCCGATCCCGAAACCACCAACCCGGGGGCCATGAGCTTGCCCCCGATCGAACAGTTCATCATCAACGACGGTCACGTCACCATGCAGGACGACAAGGCGAAGATGTCGTTCGACGGGACGTTCTCCTCGCATGAGGCGACGGGCGGTCAGACCAAGAACAACATCTTCGTCCTCGACGGCAAAGGCCGCCTGCGCGGCGCGCCGCTCACCGCCAGCGTCCGCGGCGGTCCGCTGATCCATGTCGATCCCAACAAGCCCTATGCGCTGAATGTCGATGTCCATCACGGCGGTACGCATATCGTTGCGACCGGTTCGCTCGAACGTCCGTTCGATCTCAATCGTATGACTGCTGCGGCGCGGCTCTCCGGTCCGTCGCTGGCCGATCTCTACTTCCTCACGGGCCTTGCGATGCCGAACACGGCGCCGTATCAGCTGCGCACGATCTTCACGCGTGATGGCAAGTTCTATCGGCTTGCCAAGCTGCACGGCACCGTCGGCAAGAGCGATCTGTTCGGCGAGATGAGCGTCGATACCGGCAGCGGCCGTCCGTTCCTCAAGGCCAGTCTGGAATCGAAGAGCCTCGCGTTCTCCGATCTCGGTCCGATGATCGGCTCGACGCCGAACGGCGCGACGGTGCGCGTGAAGGCAACCGGCGGCGAAACCAAGACGGTTGTCAGCAACACACGCGTTCTGCCGGACATGCCGCTACGGGTCGAACGCGTGCGCGGTATGGATGCGATCGTCGACTACAAGGCCGACACCATCCGCTCGCAGGATTTCCCGCTTCGTCAGCTGCTGCTGCACCTAACCCTGGATCACGGTGTCATGCGCATGGATCCGCTCGCGTTCACCTTTCCGCAAGGCAAGCTGACCAGTCACATCAAGATCGACGCCCGCAAGGACATTCCGGTGAACGATGTCGATGCCCGTATCACCGATATCCAGCTCGCACAGTTCTTCGGCGGAAAGAGTGCGGTGCTTGGCGGCACGATGGAGGCGCGCGCCAAGCTGCATGCTGCGGGCGATAGCATTCACAAGGCGGCAGCTGCCGCGAACGGCACGGTCACCGCGGTGATTCCGAACGGCACGGTGCGCAAAGCCTATGCCGAGCTTTCCGGCATCGACATCACGCCGGGCCTGTTTGAGCTGTTGGGCAACGACAAGAGCGACACCAA
>DATAHD010000357.1:0-2857 GCA_036263395.1 Rhizomicrobium sp.
AAAGGACGCGCCGGCGATGGCGCGCTTCCAGGCGATCCTGATGCGCTCGCCCGCCACCCGCATCGAAGGCGGCTCCGACGAAATCCTCCGTAACATCATCGCGGAACGGGTGTTGGGTCTGCCGCAGGATATGCGCGCCGACAAAGACCTGCCGTTCGACAAAATCCCGACAACTGCGAAAGCGTAATCGCACACCTCCCCCTCCAGTTCTGCTGGAGGGGGCTGAGCGAAGCGAAGGGGGCGGGCTTACGCGACAACGTCGCGTTTGTTCGACCGCACCGCACACTCTCTAAAATCAAACACCGTCATAACTGGCCGCGCAGCAGACAGCGTTTGCTGGGTCGCTCACGCGTCATATGATCCGCAGATGCAGATTGTCGAAATCAACGCCTCGCGCTGGTCCACCGTAGAGCAGGTCTACGGCGCGATCTATGACGCGCTCGGCTCCCCATACACGGCCTGCAACATCAACGCGCTGATGGAAGGCCTCTACTGGGACCACGCGTATGACGACTTCAACGGCACATCTCACTGCGCAGATTACAAGGTGAAGCCGCCATTCCGTTCGACAATAGTCGGCACGGAAAGCGCGCCGAAAGAAATCGTCGATGAACTCAAGGTGATCGAAGAATGCCTTGCCGATGCGCACCGCTGGTTTCGTAAGGAGCGCGGTGGGCGGGACGTAGAAGTCGAGTTCGAGATCGCGATCGCGAAGCGCATGACCGCCTTCCAATCTCCACGCCTCGCCTTCACCCGCATCACCATGGCGGACGCGCGCGACGTCTTCGCGGGCATCACGCCCGCGATCACGCGCTATCTCACCTGGGACCCGCCGACGTGGGAGGAATACCGCGCGCTCACCGAAGCCAGCATCCGCGCCAACAACCCGAACCAATTCAACTTCGTCGTCCGCCGTCGCGACACCAACGAATGCCTCGGCATGGCCGCGCTCGAAGACGCGACACAGCCCGCGCCCGAAATCGGTCTCTGGCTGAAGGAAACAACGCACGGGCAGGGCTACGGCCGCGAGGTCGTCGAAGCCCTCATCGCCTGGGCGGCACAGACCTTCGGCAAAGAGAGCTTCACCTATCCCGTCGCCACCCAAAACACCGCCAGCCGCCGCATCGCCGAACGCCTCGGCGGCACGATCACGCGCACGGCAACCCGCCCGAAGTACGCGGCCGTGATCTACCGGATTCCCGCCAAATCCTGACGGCTGCAGGCACCGCAACCTGCCGGAGCGGAAGTCGGGGCAATTGGTCCGCACTCGGCTCTTTTTCTGGCGTCGATTCCGTCTAAAACTTCCCGCCAGCACCACCATCCAAAAGAGGAAACGCCATGACCGAAGCCTACATCATCGACGCCGTCCGCACGCCGCGCGGCATTGGCAAATATCCCAAAGGCGCGCTCTCGCAGATTCATCCGCAGCGCCTCGGCTCGACGGTTCTGCGTGCGCTCGCCGAACGCAACAACCTCAAGACCGAAGAAGTCGATGACGTGATCTGGGGCACCAGCTCGCAGCGCGGTCCGCAGTCTTGCGACCTCGGCCGTATGTCGGCGCTTGACGCCGGTTACGACATGCGCTCCAGCGGCGTGACGCTCGATCGCTTCTGCGGCTCGGGCATCACCTCGGTGAACATGGCCTCAAACTCGATCATGGCCGGCATGGCCGACCTCGTCGTCGCCGGCGGCTGCGAAATGATGTCGATGCCGAACCGCCGCAGCGCCGAAGACGGCCCACCGCTGTTCGACACCGGCAACCTGCATCTGCGCGAACTGCATCCGCAGACCAACCAGGGCGTCTGCGCCGACACCATCGCAACGATGGAAGGCATCACCCGCGCCGACGTCGATGCGCTCGCGCTCGAAAGCCAGCGCCGCGCCGATATCGCCATCAAGGGCGGCCACTTCAAGAAGAGCCTCGTGCCTGTCTACAACGAAGACGGCACCGTCGCGCTCGACCATGAAGAATTCCCGCGCCCGCAGACGACCGCCGAAGGTCTCGCCGGTCTGAAGCCGTCGTTCGAACAGCTCGCCGATGTGCCGCTCAACGCCGACGGTCTCACCTTCCGCAAGCTGATCCTGCAGAAGTATCCGGACGTGAAGATCAACCACATCCATCACGCCGGCAATTCGTCGGGCGTGGTCGATGGCTCCGGCGCGATCCTGCTTGCATCCCCCGACTATGCGAAGAAGAACGGCATGAAACCGCGCGCCCGCATCGTCGCGACCGCGAACCAGGGTGACTGCCCGACCCTCATGCTCAACGCCCCGGTCCCGGCGGCGAAGCGCGTGCTGGCCCGCGCCGGTCTCAAGCTGGAAGATATCGACCTGTTCGAGATCAACGAAGCGTTCGCCGTCGTCGCGGAGAAGTTCATCCGCGACCTCAAGCTCGATCGCGAGAAGGTCAACGTGAACGGTGGCGCCATGGCGCTCGGCCATCCGATCGGCGCCACCGGTTCGATGCTGATCGGCACGATGCTCGACGAGCTGGAGCGCCGCGATCTGAAGCGCGGCCTCATCACCATGTGCGCCGGCGGCGGCATGGCCCCCGCGATCATCATCGAGCGCATGAACTAGCATCGCATTCACCTCCCCCTCGTGGGGAGGTCGAATTGCGCAGCAATTCGGGTGGGGGCACTTCGGTGCACTCACCCTTTTTGTTTTAAATCGCACCCCCGCGCCCGCGGATCGCCGACGTCACCGCTGACACGCTCTCGCGCACGCCCTGCTTCATCTTCCCGGTCTTGATCACGGTCAGCACGCCTGGCGCATATTCGTTCGGCAGCGCCGCGCGCACCTGCGTCACCGACGCGACGACAATCTCCACCGCTTCGCCGTTCGGCCGCGTGAACGT
>DATAHD010000358.1:0-2646 GCA_036263395.1 Rhizomicrobium sp.
GGGGAGATGACATGGCGAAAAGTGGCGGAATCCATCTGGGCGATGGCGCACCGGATAACACGGGCGGCTTGAACCCGATCGTGGGCGTGGCGCGCGAGGACCTGATCGGCGCGGTGGGCGTGATGCTGCGGGAGACCGCCGGCGCCCCGATGCGCACCCTCAAGCATATGAAGAACTTCGGCGGCGAGGTGGTGAAGATCGTCCAGAACAAGTCGGAACTGGCGCCCGATCCGAAGGACAAGCGCTTCCACGATCCCGCCTTCCGCACCAACCCGCTCTACAAGGCCGGGATGCAGTACTACCTCGCCATCCGCAAAGGGATGAACGAGCTGGTGCAGGACGCCGAGTTCGACGAGCTGGAGCGGGCGCGGGCGAATTTCGTGACGGGCATGATCCTGGACGCGATGGCGCCGACCAACACGCTGATCGGCAATCCGTCGGCGCTGAAGAAGGCGCTGGAGACCGGCGGCGGTTCGCTGCTGAAGGGGCTGCAGAACGCCTATACCGACATCACCCAGAACGACGGCATCGTTTCGCAGGTCGACAAGCGGCCGTTCAAGATCGGCGAGAACGTCGCCTGCTCCAAGGGCGCGGTGGTGCATCGGACCGAGATCATGGAGCTGATCCAATATAGTCCGTCTACGGAGCAGGTGCACGAGATCCCGTTCCTGATCATCCCGCCGCAGATCAACAAGGCGTATGTCAACGATCTGACGGCTGAGAAGAGCATCGTCAAATACCTGGTCGACGGCGGCGTGCAGCCGTTCATGGTGAGCTGGCGCAACCCGACGGCGGAGCATGCCGATTGGGGGCTGGAGAACTATGTCGATGCGCTGATCGAGGCGAGCGATGTGATCATGCAGATCACGGGATCGAAGAAGATCAACGTGTCGGGCGCATGCTCCGGCGGCATCACGGCCGCGACCCTGCTGAGCAAGCTCGCGTCGCAGAAGGACGAGCGGGTCAACAGCGCGACGTTGATGGTGTGCGTGCTCGATCCGCAGAAGGAAGACAGCGAGACGGGCGCGCTGATGTCCAAGCACGGGCTGGAGCTGGCGCGGCAGCGTTCGCGCAAGGCCGGCGTGCTGGAAGGTTCGTCGCTCAGCCGCATGTTTGCGTGGCTGCGGCCGAACGATCTCGTGTGGAATTATGTGATCAACAACTACCTGCACGGCGAAGATCCGCCGGCGTTCGACGTGTTGTTCTGGAACAACGACAGCACCAACCTGACGGCGCAGCTGCATTCGGACTATCTCGACGTCTATGTCGAGCAGCCGTTCCGGAATCCGGGCAAGGTGAAGGTGGCGGGGCACAAGGTCGACCTGACCAAGTTCAAAGGCGATGCGTTCTTCGTGGCCGGCGTGACCGATCACATCACGCCGTGGAAGGCGTGCTATCGCGCGACGCAGCTGATCGGATCGGAGAATGTGGAGTTCATCCTCTCGCAGTCCGGTCATATCCAGGCGCTGCTCAATCCGCCGGGCAATCCGAAGGCGAAGTATTTCCGCAGCGAGAAACGGCCGCCCGCGACCATCGACGAGTGGATGGGCAAGGACGCCAAGGAATATTCCGGGTCGTGGTGGCCGCATTGGCGCGAATGGCTGAAGGCGCGTTCGGGGGCGGAGGTAACCGCGCCGAAAGCGTTGGGGTCTAAAAAGCATCCGGCCGGCGATCCCGCGCCGGGTCTTTACGTGCTCGAATAGGTGAGACTGTTTGAAAGCTAGAGCCCAATGGAGATGAGAGCGCTGTGGATAGCGCGCTATAGCCTTCTGGTAAGTGCGCTTGTCAGTATCGGCCTGCTGACACTTGAGTGGGCCGGCTCCTCTTTCGGAAGCTATAGTCTCGTGGGAACTGCTTTCATTCTCCTGATACCGTCTGCAGTGATAATGGTTGTTTCAGCCCTTTCCTGCGTTCTGATTCAGGTATGGACACTTCGATTGAGGCACCGGTGAGCAAAGCATCAAAATCCGATCGCGAGCATTTCATCAAGGTGATGCGTGTCGGCGGGCGCGATCTGCGCGTCGCGGTGTGGAAAGCGGCGGACGGCGCGAGCGCGCAGCGGCCGCTGTTGTTCTTCAACGGCATCGGCGCGAACATCGAAGCGATGTCGCCGCTCGCCGACTGGATCAGCGACCGCGATATCGTCACCTATGACATGCCGGGTGTCGGGCAATCGCCGAACCCCACGATGCCGTATCGCCCGTGGATGATGGCGATTGCGACGGCGCAGCTGCTCGACGTGCTCGGTTACGAGAAGGTCGATGTCATGGGCGTGTCGTGGGGCGGCGGCATGGCGCAGCAGTTCGGATTTCAGTATCCGGGGCGCGTCGGCAAGGTGATTTTGTGCGCGACATCGGCGGGCATGCTGATGGTGCCGGGTGAACTCAAATCGCTGTCGAAGATGGCGGACCCGAAACGCTACGTCGATCCGTCGTTCATGCTGAAGAATTTTCAGGCGCTGTATGGCGGTGACAGCGGCGGTGCGGACGGCCATGTCGGCCGCATCACGGCGCCGTCGAAGCGCGGCTATCTCTATCAGCTGGCGGCGATGGCGGGCTGGACGAGCGCGTGGTTCCTGCCGTTCCTGAAGCAGAAGACGCTGATCCTGATGGGCGATGCGGACAAGATCGTGCCGCTGGTGAACGG
>DATAHD010000359.1:0-3052 GCA_036263395.1 Rhizomicrobium sp.
GCGGTCGGCTGGTCGAACCACGCCGTCGGTTTGCTCCACGGCCTCGGGATAGATCTTCCACAATCCTTGAGTAACGGCGATGCCCTCATCGCGCAGATGACATTGGCGTTAGGGTTCGAGCGGACACCGGACCTCGTCACCGCAACGCAGGTTGGCGGCTACTTCAATCTGCCGGCGGTGATTGTCGCGGTCGCGGTGACGCTGCTCCTCATCCTCGGCACGACGGAGAGCGCGCGCGTCAACGCCGTACTGGTCGCGATCAAGGTGACCGCGCTCCTGGCGTTCATCGCTCTGACCATCCCGGTTCTGAACAGCGCCAACTTCACGCCCTTCACGCCGACAGGCAGCACGGGCGTGCTCGGTGCCGCTGCTTCGATCTTCTTCGCCTATGTCGGTTTCGACGCCGTCTCCACGGCCGCTGAAGAAACCAAGAACCCGCAGCGCAACGTCCCGATCGGCCTGATCGGCAGCCTCGTGATCTGCACCATTTTCTACCTGCTGGTTGCGGCGGGTGCGATTGGTGCCATGGGGGCACAACCCATCACGTCGGCCGCCGGCGCGGTACTCTCGCCGGGCTCTGCCGAAATCGCCGGCCGCTGCGCCGCTGTCGTCGGCGGTGGCGCAACCCAACCGCTGGTGTGCTCGAAAGAAGCACTGGTGCATGTGCTGGACACGATCGGCTGGCCGGCGATCGGCCGTCTGGTCGGCCTCGCCGCCGTGCTGGCACTGCCGTCCGTCGTGCTGATGATGATGTTCGGTCAGACCCGCGTGTTCTTCGTGATGGCACGTGACGGACTGCTACCGGCCAAGCTGGCGTCGGTGCATCCGCGCTTCAAGACCCCGCACATCGTGACTGCCGTCACCGGCATCGTCGTCACCATCGCCGCCGCGATCCTGCCGGTCGGCAAGCTCGCGGACTATTCGAACTCGGGCACGTTGTTCGCGTTCATGATGGTCGCGATCTCGGTGATGGTGCTACGCCGCCGCGATCCCGATCGCAAGCGGCCGTTCCGCACACCGGCGATCTGGATCGTCGGCCCGCTCGCGATCATCGGCTGCATCGGGCTTTATCTGTCGCTGCCGCTCATCGCGATCCTCGTGCTGCCCATCTGGGGCGCCATCGGCTTGCTCGTCTACTTCGGCTACAGCCGCTCGCGCAGTCACGTCGGCCGCGGCATCGTCGAAGTGGTGGAAGACGATCCGCCGATCTACGGCGTCACAAAAGACTGACCATAGGCCGGTGTTGCGATGAAACCTGTCGTCATCGTCAACGCCGGCACGGGCGGTCAGGCACTCGTATTGCTGGATGCCTGCCTGGCCGCCGGCACGCCGGTTGCGGGATGGCTTTCGGCCGCCGAGAACACTCGCGATCCCCGGCGCACCGCATCTCGGTGACGTTTCGCGCCTCGACGATGGCGTGTTCCTTCTGGCGCACGACATCATCATCGGTGCGGGCAACGGTGAATTCCGCCGTAGCCTCTCGCTGCGCGTCCTGGGCAACGGCGGCTCTCTCGCCACCGTCCGTCATCCCACCGCGGTTATCTCAAGCACGGCAACGGTTGGAGCAGGCTCATTCCTCGCCGCGCAATCGATGGTCGGCCCCCTCGCGCGTGTCGGACGCTTCTGCATCATCAATTCCGGCAGCACCATCGATCATGACAATGTCCTCGCTGACGGCGTGAACGTTGGACCTGGCGTGCACTTCGCTGGTGGTGTCCACTGCGCAGAGGACGCTTTCATCGGTGTCGGCGCATCCGTCGCGCCAGGCATTCACATCGGCGCCCGCGCCACCGTCGGTGCCGGAGCTGTCGTCATCCGCGATGTCCCGGACGGCGCAACCGTCGTCGGCAATCCGGCAAAGGTCCTGCAGCGCTAACTTTCACCTCCCCCTTGTGGGGAGGTCGAAAAACCGCGAGCGCATCGACGCGGATTTTTCGGGTGGGGTAGTCCATACGAGGAGGTGGAGCTACCGTTGCAATATCTTCGCGTCCGACTTCGCCGCACCACGGATGTCGCTCGACCAGGGCACTGCGGCCCCGCACCAGATCTGCCGTTGCGGCGGAAGCTCCGCGCGCTGACGCAATGTCCCAATGCGCAGCGTGTACGACGTCGGCGTCTTCGGCTGTGTCGCGTACACCGGCGTGCCGCAATTCGGGCAAAACGCATGCGCCCGCCTGTTTCCGCTGTCTGCCGTTTTCACATATGTCGAGACGGCGCCGCTGATCCGAAAGTCCTCCGCGAGCGCGCGCACCGATACGCGGTACGCCGATCCGGACAACGTCTGGCAATCTGTGCAGTGACAGATGCCCGCCGTCGCCGGATCGACCTCCGCCTCGAACGTCACGCGCCCGCAGTGGCAATGGCCATCGACCCTCACGGCGTCTCGCCAATGTAGACCGAGCTCGGTCGGATCAGCCGCCAGGTGCGCTGCTGCTCGCGCGCATGCGCGGTCCAACCGGCCGAACGCCCCGTCGCGAACATCGGCGTGAACGCCTGGCGCGGAATCTTCAGCGCATCGAGCAGGATCGCGGTGAAGAACTCCACATTGGTATCCAGCGCCCGCTCCGGATTTTTCTTGCGTAGCGCCTCGCGCGCATACGCTTCGACTTCGGCCGCAAAGGGCAGGTCGGTCTCATTTAACGACAACCGCTCCAGCGCGCCTTTCAGAACGTCGGCCCGCGGATCGCGCACGCGATACACCCGATGGCCAAAGCCCATCAGGCGTTCGCCATGCGCCAGCGCGTTATCGATCCACGGCTTGATCCGTTCGCGCGTGCCGATCGCGGTCAGCATCTCCAGCACCGGCTCCGGTGCCCCGCCATGTAGCGGCCCGGTCAGTGCGCAGTACCCGCCGGTCACCGCCATAAACAGATCCGCCTGCGTCGACGCGATCACGCGCGCCGCAAAGGTCGATGCGTTCATCCCGTGATCGCTCACCGTCGTCAGATAGGCATCAAGCGCTGATGCTTCCTTCGCCGTCGGCGCCTTGCCGTGCAGCATCGCCAGCGCATCGGCCGCATGGCCGCGCGTCGCATCCGGCGCCACCAACTCT
>DATAHD010000360.1:0-4202 GCA_036263395.1 Rhizomicrobium sp.
CAATGTTACGCTCGGCGCGCAAACCCTCAGCATCGGCGGCGCCTCGACCACGTTCTCCGGCGTGATCAGCGGCACTGGCGGCTTCAAGCTGCTCGGCGGCACCCAGACGCTGTCGGGCGCCAACACCTACACCGGCGGCACAACGATCAGCGGCGGCACGCTGGTGATCGGCGCCGCCGGCACGACGGGCTCCATCGTTGGCGACATCGCCAATAACGGTGTCGTGCAATTCAACCGCTCAGACGCGGTGACGTTCGGCAACACGATCTCCGGCGCCGGCGCGGTGACGCAGTATGGCGCCGGCTCGACGACCTTCACGACGGCGCAGACCTACACCGGCTTGACGACCATCACGGCCGGCACGCTGGCGCTGTCGGGCAATGGCAGCATCGCCGCGTCCAGCGGCCTCTCCAACTCGGGTACCTTCGACATCTCCGCGGCATCCGGCCCGGTGTCGATCAAAACGATGTCCGGTGCGGGCTCGGTCGTGCTCGGCGCCAACAACCTGGTGTTCACGAACGCATCGTCGGCCTTCTCCGGCGTGATCTCCGGCACCGGCGGGTTGCAGCTTCTCAGCGGCACCCAGGCACTTTCCGGCGCCAACACCTATACCGGCGGCACAACGATTACCGCCGGCACGCTCAGCATCGGCAACGGCAGCTCGAGCGGTTCGATCGTCGGCAACGTCCTCGACAACGGCACGCTCGCCTTCAACCGTTCCGACGCGATCACCTTCGACGGTATCGTCTCGGGCAGCGGCGCGCTCACCCAGATTGGCGTCGGCAGCACCACGCTGACCGGCGCGCAGACCTACACCGGCGCGACCACCATCACGTCCGGCACCTTGGCGCTGTCCGGCAATGGCAGCATCGCCGCGTCCAGCGGCCTGACCGACAACGGCACCTTCGACATTTCGGCGACCACGGCGGGCGCCAGCATCACGTCGATGGCGGGATCGGGCCTGGTCAATCTCGGCACGCAGAACCTGACCATCGTCAATCCGATGTCCGCCTTCGCCGGCCGCATAACCGGCACGGGGCAGCTCAGCATCCTCGCCGGAACGCAGACGCTCTCGGGCACCAGCACCTACACCGGTGCGACCACCATCGCGGGCGGCGCAACGATTGCACTGTCCGGTTCGGGTTCGATCTCCAGCTCGGCCAGGCTCACCGACAACGGCACGTTCGATATCTCCGCGACGACGAACGGCGCATCCATTGTCTCGCTCGCGGGCTCCGGCGACGTCATTCTTGGGGCACGCACGCTCACCATCTCGAATGCGTCGGACACCTTCAGCGGCGACATCACGGGCGCCGGCGGTCTCACCGTCAACAGCGGCACGCAGACGTTCGGCGGCCTGCTCAACTATTCGGGCGACACATCCGTCAACACCAACGCCACCATGATCCTGACCGGCACCAGCGGTCTGGATTCATCGAACCTCATCGACAACGGCCTCTTCGATGCGTCCGGCATCGCCGGCGGTTCGCTCACCTTGCGCTCGCTGTCGGGCAGCGGTGCTCTCAATCTCGGCGCCAACACGCTCAACCTTGCCAACGCCTCCGGCATCTTCAGCGGCACCATCGCCACGACAGGCGGTCTGATCTTGCAGTCCGGCAAGGAGATCATCACCGGCGCGCTCAACTACACCGGCGGCACCACGATTGCCGGTGGCACCCTGCAGATCGGCAACGGCGCACTCGCGGGCAGCCTCACCGGCGATGTGCTCGACAACGGCACGCTCGCCTTCTATCGCGCCGACAACTACACCTTCGCGGGCAACATCTCGGGCAGCGGCACCGTCAGCCAGATCGGCTCCGGCACCGCCATCCTCACCGGCACCAACACCTACAACGGCGGCACCACGATCTCGAGGGGCACGCTGCAGATCGGCAATGGCGGCACGACCGGCTCTATCGTCGGCGACGTCACCGACAACGGCACGTTCGCCTTCAACCGTTCCGACAATGTCAATTATGGCGGCGTCATCAGCGGCACCGGCGGCCTGAGCCAACTGGGCAGCGGTTCGCTCATCATCTCGGGTGCCAACACCTACACCGGCACGACGCTCATCAACGCGTCCGGCACTCTGGTGCTCAGCGGCACCGGCAGCATCGCGGCATCGAAGTCCGTCAACAACAACGGCATCCTCGATCTCTCCTCGGCCAGCGGCGGCTCGGTCAATCTGGTCTCGCTGGCGGGTTCGGGTTCGACCCTGCTCGGCGCGAACAACCTCATGCTGACCGGTGGCTCGGCCATCACCGGCACATACTCCGGCGTCATCTCGGGCACGGGCGGTCTGCAGGTTCTCGGCGGCACACAGACGCTCAGTGGCACCAACACCTACACCGGTGCAACGACGGTCTCCGGCGGCACGCTCATCGTGAACGGTTCGATTGCGTCGTCCAGCGGTGTCACGGTCGGCACCGGCGGCACGCTGTCCGGTACCGGAACGGTCGGTTCGACGACCTTCACCTCGGGCGGCACCTATCTCGTTGACGTGTCGTCGCTGACCGCGTCCAAACTGACGGTGAACGGCACCGCGTCGCTCGCCGGCACGCTGCTGGTCGACAGCACCGACGGTCACCTGCCGGTTGGACAGCAGTTCACCGTCCTCAGCGCCAACAGCATCACCGGCAGCTTTGCGACCGTCACCGGCGCCAACAGCAATTTCAGCTATCACGTCTCCTACGATGCGAATGACGTCTTCCTGCTGGTCAGCCTTGCGCATCTGACGCCGATGCTGCCGACGGGTGCGACGCGCAACCAGCTCGCGGTGACCGGCGGCATCGACGCCGCCATCGCGGCGGGCGACACGCTCTCCTTCGCGTTCGAGAATCTCGGCAACCTCGCCCCCGCCGATCTCGCCAGCGCCACGGATCAGCTCTCCGGCGAAGTCGGCGCCAATCTCTCGACGCTCGGCAGTGCCGCCTTCACGCCGTTCCGCGATGCCATCCTCGATCGCGTCAGCGACCTGTCGGACGGCAAGAAGGGCCGCGATATCACCGACTCGAACATCTGGGTGTCCGGCTACGGCATGGCCGGCAGCGTCGCGGCCGACACCACATCCGGCACCGGTGCGCACAAGCTGACGACGCGCGGCGCCGGCGCCGTGCTCGGCAGCGACTGGCGCCTGTCGTCGACCTTCACCGTCGGCGCCGCCGCGTCGTTCGGCACCGCCAACCTGAAGCTCGCCGGCAACTACGGCACCGCCCGCGCCGACACATTCCAGCTCGCGGCCTACGGCTACGCGCACTACAGCCCGCACATCTATGGCAGCTGGATCGTCGCCGCTGCGCTCGACGATGTCTCGACCAAGCGCGCCGTCACCGTGTCCGGTGGCGGTACGATGACCGGCAGCTTCCTCGCCGAGACGGTTGGCGCGCGCTACGAGACCGGCCTCTATCTCGGCTGGCTGACGCCCTATGTCGCCGCGCAGACGCTGTTCTTCCACAGCCCGGGTTATGGCGAGAAGGCATCCACCGGCAGCTCGGACTTCGCACTCGACTACGACGCGCACAACGACAACACCACGCGTCTCGAGCTCGGCTTCGCGGAAGGCGGCACCATCCGCTTCGTCGACGACACCAGCCTCGTGCTGTCGACCCGCCTCGCTTATGCGCACGACATCGTTTCTGCGGCCAAGACCCAGGCCGCATTCGCCGCGCTCCCCGGCTCGGTGTTCACGGTGTACGGCAGCGATCCCGCGACCGACTTCGCGCTGGTGTCATTGGGCGCCACGCTCAACACCGGCAACGGCTTCGGCATCAATGCCAAGGTCAACGGCGCGTTCGGCAGCGGTTCGCAGAGCTACGACGGAACGCTCGGTGTGAGCTTCAAATGGTAAGCGCAATCCGAAAAGTGTGAAGCGGTTTCGGACCAATTGCGCGACAACTAATAAGGCGCTAGCGGGCGAGGAGTTCGTCGCGCTCGCGGCGCCAGCGCTTGCGACTGCCCTTGATCCCACCGAAATGGATCTCGAGCAGCGCATTCAAACCGTCCGTATCGACCGCCAGCCTGCCGATCTTCGCTGCCGGACTGTCTTCACCCGGCTTGTTCGCGCCGCGGGGTGAAGCATCTGTGACACCGTGGGCAAAGTTGCGGGCCCACCAACGCCGAAAGCGATTCATCGCTACCAATACACCGGCTCTTTCTCGCCACTATTCGAACGCAATCGTTCGCGATGCGCCAGTGATCGAAGT
>DATAHD010000361.1:0-2652 GCA_036263395.1 Rhizomicrobium sp.
ATGGCATAGCCGAGATAGAGCGGTGAAAAGCTGGTCGCGATGGTTGCCAGGATGAGGAACGCCAGCGCGACCACAACCCGCAAGCGCAGATCGGGACGGCCCTTCGGCCAGAGATAGGGAAGCAAAGCCCAGAGCGGGCGAAAGGATGGCGCGCCGTCGCCTTCTTCAACGGGATGTGCCGGCATGGCCTATTGCCCCATATTCGCGCCGCCAAAAGCGAGGAACCCGGCGATCATTGCGGCGATGGCAACGATAGCGAGGATGACGAGCGGACGCGACAACGATAACTTCTCCCACGCGCAACGAAGCGCCCCTGATTCACGTGTTTAGGTACAGGTTTCCCGTGCCGCAACCCTTTCCCGGCCATGGATAAGCACGCTCCTGCCAAACCCTGCACCATCGCGGTGTTCTGCGGTTCCTCGCCCGGCGACAAGCCGGACTATGAGGAGGCCGCGACACGGTTCGGCACATTGGTGGCCGAAGCGGGGTTCCGCTTCCTGTTCGGCGGCGGGCGTCTGGGTCTGATGGGCAAGGCTGCCGTGGCGGCGCATGACGGCGGCGCGCGGGTGATCGGCGTGCTGCCGGAATTCATGCGCCACCTGGAACCGCCGCTGCCCGGCGATCAGGAAGAAGTCGTGTTTGTAAAGACGCTGTTCGAGCGCAAGCAGATCATGACGGAGTGGAGCGATGGGTTCGCGGTGCTGCCCGGCGGCATCGGCACGATGGACGAGTTCTTCGAGGTGCTGGTCGGTGCGCAGCTGTTGACGCATCAGAAGCCGATCGTGGTGATCAATATCGGCGGCTATTTCGATCCGCTGATCGATCTGGTGCAGCACATCGTCGAGGCGCAGTTTGCGGGCGAGTCTGCGCTGGCACTGTTCACGGTTGTGCCGACGCCGGACGACGCGATCGCGGTGTTCAAAGCTCTGCTGGCTCGACAATCGACTGGCGCTTGAAGCGGCCATCGACGCTGATCATTGCGATGCCGCCCCAGACGCAGGCAAATGTCAGGCCGTCGATCAGGGTGAACGGCTCGCCAAGCAGCAGCGTCGCCATCAGCAGGGTGACGGTCGGCGAGACATATTGCATGAAGCCGAGCGTGGTCATGCGGACGCGCTGCGCGCCCGCGGCGAACATGGCGAGCGGGATCGCGGTCAAGGGGCCGGCGATGATGAGCAGCGTGTCAGTGGTAAATCCTGCGGCGGGGAAAGCGCCGGTGCCGGCGGAGGCCCAGGTTGCGACCAGCGCAGCGACGAAGGGAAACAGGATCACGGTTTCGACGGTGAGCCCGTCGATGGAATCCACCGGCGTCAGCTTGCGCAGGTAACCGTAGAAGCCGAACGACAGCGCGAGCGCCGGTGCGATCCACGGGAAGTGGCCGAGCTGCGTCGCCTGGACGACGACGGCCATGGTCGCGAGGCCAATGGCGGCGATGCGCAGCGGCGAGATCTTTTCGCCGAGCACCGTGACGCCGAGCACGATGGAGACGAGCGGCGTCAGGTAGTAGCCGAGGCTGGCCTCCACAAGCTGGTTGGTGGCGACGCAGTAGATGAAGATCGTCCAGTTACCGGTGATGAGCAGGCTGGTGGCGATGAGGGCGCCGAGCACGCGCGGGCGTTTGGCGATGTCGACCAAATGCTTGAGGCGGCCGCGCGCCAGCGTGACGATCACGCAGAAGATGGCGCACCAGAGGACGCGGTGGCTCGTCAGCTCGAACGGGCCGACGCCTTTAAACAGGCGCCAGTAGAGCGGCATGAAACCCCAGAACGCATACGCGCCCCCGGCCAAGAGCATACCGGTGCGTTCGTGCGGATGGTCGGCGGGGGTGGTCATGCTCGCAGGATAGTGGCTGGCAACGCGTTGTCGCGGCGCGATTTGGACTGGCTGCTATGCGTGTTGTGCGCTGTCGCGAAACAACTTGTAGCAGATGGAATCCGCCAGGGCTTCGAACGACGCGTCCACGATGTTCGGGGAGACGCCGACCGTCGACCAGCGGTTGCCTTTGCCGTCGGCGCTTTCGACCATGACGCGGGTAACGGCCTCTGTGCCGCTCGTGAGGATACGGACCTTGTAGTCCACGAGGCGAAGGTCTTTCAGCGTGTCGGAGTATTTTCCGAGGTCTTTGCGCAGCGCCTCGTCGAGCGCGTTCACCGGGCCGTTGCCGGTGCCGACGTTGTGGAAGGTCTCGCCATCGACGATCACCTTCACCACCGCTTCCGACACGGTGGCGAGTTCGCCGCGTGCATCGTGGCGGCGTTCGACGATAACGCGGAAGCTTTCGACGTCGAAATACTCCGGCACCTGGCCGAGCGCGCGGCGGGCGAGGAGTTCGAACGAGGCTTCGGCGCCGTCATAGGCGTAGCCGAGGAATTCGCGTTGTTTGATGTCTTCGAGCAGGCGGGCGATGCGCGGGTCTTTGGCATCGACATCGATACCGATCTCGTCGAGGCGCGCGAGCAGGTTGGAACGGCCGGCCTGATCGGAGACGAGAATCTTGCGCGCATTGCCGACCGCTTCCGGCGGCACGTGTTCGTAGGTTTTCGGGTCCTTCTGCACCGCGGAGGAATGCAGGCCGCCTTTGTGCGCGAAGGCCGATGGGCCGACATAGGCGGCGTGGCGGTTCGGGGCGCGGTTGAGGATTTCATCCAGCAG
>DATAHD010000362.1:0-3018 GCA_036263395.1 Rhizomicrobium sp.
GTTTGTGCTTTCGCTAGCACTAGCCCTTCTGGTTAGTGCGATTGAAGCTGTTTGCGCGCGGTTCGGATTGTGAAGCCTTCGCGCCCAACGCAGTGGGGAGAATTAGAGGGCGGCGAAACTCAGCGCACCGGCGCTGGCGAGGCTCAAATTGATCTTCACTTCGCCGTCGTAGGCGCCGTCGTATTGGAGGGATGTGATCTTGAAGGCGCCGGTGACGGTGCCGAAGCTGGGGACGATCACCTGCCAGGTCGCATTCGCCTGGTTGAAGAAGGCGGCGCGGATGGTTTCGTCAGACGCTGCGTCCTTGAACACGCCGCTGCCGGAGAGGGTGGCGCTCTTCACGCCGCCGGCGAGGAGCTCGCGCCACTGGTCGGCGCTGTCGGCGTTGGTGACGTCGATGGTTTGCGCATTGAAGGCGAGCGTCGTGGCGCGCAGGCCCGCGACGGTCGCGAAGGTTTCGGGATCGGCGCCGTCGCCGATCTTGAGCAGGAGGTCTTTGCCTTTCTGGGCGGTCATGCTTTTCTCCACACCACAGCTGTCATGGCCCGCGACGGCGGGCCACCCAGGTGGCGTTGTTCGGTTGAAGGATTGATGCGGTGCGCTTGCGAATAGCGAGCGGCGTCAACAGGGTGGCCCGCCGTCGCGAGCCATGACAGGTAAGAAGAGAGATATGGTTGCCCTCTCCCCGCGCCGCGGAGAGAGGCGGAGGTGTTACGGCGCCGCGCCATACACCGCGAAGGCGGAGCCGGGGGCTTGGGTGTGGATAGTCCAGCCGTCGCCCTGATCGCGAGCGATGTCCACGTCGAGGAGCGGCTCGGTCACGTTCATGCACCAGGTGAGGAAGGCGTCCTTGCTATGGGTGTCGGTGGAGAGCATGACCCAATAGCGGTGTCCGGCCTGCACCGGAATTCCGTTCGAGCTGACATGAGTCACGGTGCAGCAGGTGCCGCCTGTGATCATGCCTTTGACCGTCCAGCTCTGCAGCGCCGCACCGGGCACGCCGGCATTGTCCTGCCGGATGCTGAGAATGGCGCGGTTGGTGCCCGAGACATACTTCAGTGGCACCTCCACCCGCGTGATGCTGCCGTCGGCCGCGGGCGTGAAGGGCATGGCGGCCCAGCCGCGCGTCGGGAATATCGAATTCGGGCCATACACACCGTAACCGCTGTTGGGACTGTAGCGGCCGTGCGGATATTTCTCGGCAAAATTGTCGAAGATCACGGGCAGGCTGGACGGCTTGGCAGCCGTACGCGCGCCGTCCACATGCGTGAAGGTAACGCGCGTTTTGTCGGCGCTGACGGTGACATTGGCCGGAAGTTTTTGCGCCGGCGCGGCGAACGCCGGAAGGGCGATCGCGGCGGCCATGACGAGCGCGAAGGGTGCATATCTCATGACGGTTATCCTCATGCGATGGATGTTGATCAGGGCGACCCGTAGACCGCGAGGGCCGGTGCCGGCGACTGGGTCTGGATGGTCCAACCCTCGCCTTCTTCATGCGCCATGGGCGTCAGCAGCAACGGCTCGGTCACGTTGGCTTGCCAGCCGAGATAGGTGTTGTCGTGGCCGGTATCGTTGGTGAGCACGACCCAGTAGCGCTTTCCCGCCTGCACCGGGATGCCGGCCGATACGACGTGAGTCACCGTGCAGCAGGTGTTCGGCCCGATCATGTTCGTGACAACCCAGCTCTGGAGCACATCGCCGGGCAAACCGTGTTTGGTGTTCCGCAGGCTGATGACCGCGCGATTGTCGCCCGAGATCCATTTGATCGGCAGTTCCAGGCGCACGACGGTGGCGTTGGTGGCCGGTGAGAAGGACATGCCCAACCACTCCCGCGTGTCAAACCCTGCCGCCGTTCCAAACACGGTGTAGGCACTGTAAGGCGTGTAGCGGCCGTTCGGATAAAACTCCGCGAGGTTGTCGAAGATCACTTTCAGCTTCGCGGGCGGCAAGGCGGCAACGCTTGCGCTATGCGTGCCGGGCGCCGGCGTCGTGGTCATGATCGACGTGTTCGGATCGACGCTGATGCCGGCGGGCAGTTTCGCGGCAGGTGCCGCCAGCGCCGGCACGGCAGCGGCCGTCAGCAGCGCGACTATCCAGGGTGCAGATTTCATAGTTCCCTCTTTACGAAACGCCCGGCTTCGAGCGTTCATCCTAACTTGAAATTCATGGGGCGCCAGCAAATGCGCCCATTGCGTGTGATCGGGTGCCGGCGTGCTGCGGTCATGCTTGCGGTTCGGTTACCGCGCGATAGTGAAGTGTCGTGCGGTAGGTCACGCCGTCGGGTTCGAGGCCGTGGGTGCCGTCGGTGAAGGTGAGGTTCACCAGGGTGTGGGCTTCGGGCGCGATGGTCGCGTGGTCGATGGTGTCGATCAGCGTGGCGGCGATCTCTTTCGACTCTTTATGTCCGCTGGCGCGCGACCAGAGGGTGAGCGCGAGGCGATGCTCGGTGCCCTGCTCTGTTTTCGTGTTCCACGGCGCTTCGGTGGCATCGCCGAGCGTGGCGTAGGGAAATGTTGGGGCGCGCGGGACGCTGTCGTAGATGCGCGGCGGTGTGCCGAGGGCGGCTTGCACATCGGTGTCGGCGCTGAGCGCGGCGAAGAGTGCGGTCTGGAGTGCGATCGCGGCGGTCATGGGGTTTCTTCCATCAGCAATGTGGTGAGCGGAGCGCGCGGGCCTTCGTCGAGCACGCCTTTGATGGCGAAGGTGCGGGCGCCGATGCGCGCGCGCATGCCGGCGGCGGCCGATGCGAGACGGCGGAGCGTGAGCTTGTGCCGGGCGCGCGATTGCAATGCGCCGGCGACGACGCTTTCGGTGGCGGAGAGTGGTGCGAGGTTGGCCCAGACGACGGCGAGCGTGGTCCAGGCTTCGGTTGCGCCACCAGCACCATCCGGCGTGCGGATGGGCTGCTCGATGGTGCAGCGTTGGTTGAGTGTTTCGATCATTCGATTGTTCCGGTGGGAAGATTTTTAACGCGGAGGGCGCAGAGGACAGGCGCGGAGGACGCGGGGGAGACCGCGT
>DATAHD010000363.1:0-3781 GCA_036263395.1 Rhizomicrobium sp.
CGGTCGCGAAACAGCACGGCGCCAAGATCTCCTTCGTTGTCGGCAATGCACTCGTCAAACAGAACTTCCCGCTGATCCATGCCGTCGGCATGGGTAGCGATCGCGCGCCGCGCCTGATCGACATCCGCTGGGGCAAACCCAACGCACCGAAGGTGACCCTGGTCGGCAAGGGCGTCTGCTTCGACACCGGCGGCCTCGATCTCAAGCCCGGCTCGGCGATGCTCACCATGAAGAAGGACATGGGCGGCGCCGCGACCGTGCTCGCCATCGCGCACATGATTATGGATGCCGGCCTGAACCTGCGCCTGCGCGTCCTCATCCCGGCCGTCGAGAATTCGGTCTCCGGCATCGCTTATCGTCCGGGCGATGTCTTCCCGTCGCGCAAGGGCCTGACGGTGGAGATCGGCAACACCGACGCGGAAGGCCGCCTCGTCCTCGCCGACGCGCTCACCGAAGCGGACGGCGAAGAGCCCGAGCTCCTGATCGACATCGCCACCCTCACCGGTGCCGCGCGCACCGCGACCGGCATGGAAATCCCGCCCTATTTCACCGATGACGAGCAGCTCGCGACCGACCTCTTTCAGGCCGGCAAGGCGGCGCACGACCCGGTCTGGCGCCTGCCACTCTGGCGCGGCTACGAGTCCACCCTCTCCAGTTCGATCGCCGATCTGAACAACAACCCGAACTACGGCCTCGCCGGGGCGATCACCGCGGCGCTGTTCCTCAACCGCTTCGTCTCGAAGGCAAAATCCTGGGTTCACCTCGACATTCCGGCCTGGGCCGATCGCCCGCGGCCGGGCCGCCGGGTCGGGGCCGAGGCGAATACGGCCCGCGCGCTCTACACGCTGCTCGAAGCGCGCTACGGAAAGGCGTAGACTGGGCGGCGAAGGGAGACGGCGATGGCGCTCAAACCGTTCGA
Source organism: Rhizomicrobium sp. (assembly GCA_036263395.1). Lineage (GTDB taxonomy): Bacteria > Pseudomonadota > Alphaproteobacteria > Micropepsales > Micropepsaceae > Rhizomicrobium. Next base: position 920 of record DATAHD010000363.1, read on the forward strand.
CGCACTCGCGCTCTGGCGCGATGTGATCGTGGAGCAGGTCGCGGGCGACAACCCCGATCTCACCCAGCGCCAGATGGCCATTCTGCTCATTGTCTATATGCGCCCGCCGCCGCACACGGTGCGCGGCCTCGCGGCGCAGCTGTCGATCTCGAAGCCCGCCGTCACCCGCGCGCTCGATGCGCTCAGCCGCCTCAACTACATCAAGCGCAAGCGTGACGATGCCGACCGCCGCAACGTGCTGGTCCAGCGCACGGTCAAGGGTTCCATCTTCGTCAGCGACTTCGGCGAAGCGATTGCGCGCATCTCTGCCACGGTGGCAGAACCGGCGGGATGACCGACCCGCGCACCACGCCCGCCCGCCCCGATCTCGCCGCGTCCACCCTCAAAGGCAAAGTTGAAGCCGCACGCTTCGTCGATGACGTCGTGAAGACGGTACGCGTTGGCCGTGCGCCCCTCCACGTCGAGCCGTCTGCCGCGTCGATGCGCGACACCGAACTCCTCTACGGCGAACGCTTTACAGTCTTTGAAGAAAAAGACGGCTGGTCATGGGGCCAGGCCGCGCGTGACGACTATGTCGGCTACGCGCCGTCTGCGTCGCTCAGCGATCCCGACCCACAAGCTGATCACCGCATCACCGCACTCTCGACCCCGCTGCTGCGCCAGCCGAGCCTGAAAACCTCACCGATCGACATGCTGCCGCTTAACGCACGCGTGAAGGTGACGGGACGCGAAGCCAAATGCTTCCAGATCGAAGGCGGCGGCTTCATCTATGAAAAGCACATCGCACCGCTCGCCCATCGCGCCCCCGACTGGGTCGCCATCGCCGAGCGCTTCCTCGGCGTTCCCTATGTATGGGGCGGCCGCACCCTCGCCGGTCTCGATTGCTCTGGCCTGATCCAGACCGCCCTCGAAGCCGGTGGCATATTGGTCCCTCGCGATTCCGATCAGCAGGAAGCGGCGCTCGCGGAAAGCACCATCGTAACCCCCGCCGATCTGACGGGGCTGCGCCGCGGCGACATCGTCTTCTGGAACGAACATGTCGGCGTCCTGATCGACGAAGCCCATCTGCTCCACGCCAACGGCTTCTACGGCGAAGTCGCCATCGAACCGTTCCGCACAGCCGTCGATCGCATCGCAGCGACTGGCAACGCGATCACGTCGATCAAACGCTTCACACGTGCCTGAGATACTTCTGCGGATCGTTGAGGAACGCGCGCGTGAACTGCACGTGCTCGATCTCATCGTAAGGCACCGGCGCAACGCAGCCATCTTTCAGCAGTAGGATCTCCGCCCCCGGCTGCGCCATCAGGATCGGCGAATGGGTCGAGACGATGAACTGGCTGCCTTCCTCCACCGCATCCTTGATCAGTGCCATGAGCGCAAGCACCCGCAGCGGAGACAGCGGCACCTCCGGTTCGTCGAGGAAATAGAGCCCGTTAGGCACCAGTCGCCGCGTCAACACCGAAAGAAACGTCTCACCATGAGATTGTGCGTCGGCGTCCTCGCCATAGGACTCGCTCAGCGCCCCGCGTTGCCCCTGCGCTACGCCACGCGCCAGGGTGCGCCCGTATTCGCCTTTGATCCGGCCATCGACCTCGCGCTCCATGTCGGAGAGGTCGCTCATCGTCGCATTCACCCGCTGCACAAAGCCGAACACATCTTCGGCCCGCAGAAACATCCGCGTCTTTGCGTGTTTCTTGCGCGTGAAGCGAAAGCCGCCGGCAAACGCACGCGCCGCCGCCAACGTCTCGTCGCGCTTCATGTCGCGCCCACCGGCCGCCACCGCATCCATCCCGGAGGCCAGGCCTTCCAGCAACGTCGATTTTCCCGACCCATTCTCACCGACGAGAAACGTCACCGGCGCGCGAAACTCCAGGCTCGCAAGATCGCGCACGACCGGCAGCGTGAACGGAAACCGTGTCTCATCGCGGTCGTCGCGCGCATGGATGGCGGTCAGGAACATGCCCGACGATACCACGTCCGGCTCAATAGCCGCGCGCCAGATCCACCACATTCAGCGGCGGCTCGCCCGCTTCGCAGCGCCGGATTGCGTCCAGCATGGTGCGCGCACCAGCATCCGGATCGGAGATTGCGGCGACGTGCGGTGTCACCGTGATCTTCGGATGCCGCCACAGCGGACTCGCCGCCGGCAACGGTTCGGTGTGAAACACATCCAGAGTCGCGCCGGACAGATGCCCGCTGTCGATGGCCGCGATCAGATCGTCATCGACCAGATGCCCGCCGCGTGCCACGTTGATGAGGAACGCGCTCCTCGGCAGCTTCGCGAAGAGGTCCGCATTGAGAATGCCGCGTGTTTCATCCGTCAGCGGCAACAGGCACACCAGCACATCGCTCGCCGCCAGAAACGCATCGCGCTCCGCCGCACCGCTATAACCGCGCACGCCATCGACCGCTTTCGGCGTCCGGCTCCATCCGCTCACCGGGAATCCGAACGGTTGCAGATGCCGCGCCACCACGGTGCCGATCTCGCCGATGCCCAGAATGCCGATCCGCGTCTGCGCCGTGCGCCGCGGCAACAGTATCTGCCGCCATTCGCCTTTGGCCTGCGCCGCATCGAACATGCGCTGCATGCGATGATGGATCAGCACATGCATCACCACATACTGCGCCATCTCCTCGCTCAGTGTGCGATCGACGAACCGCACCAGCGGCAGGTGCTTCGGCAAAGCTGGATCGGCAAGGAAGCCGTCGATGCCCGCACCCAGCGACAGCATCGCCTTGAGATTCGGCAGTGTCGCGAGCAGACCCGGCGGCGGCCGGAAGCTCGCCACATAGTCGATGGCCTCCACCGCAAACGTGTCGCGCCCATGCACGACAGTCGTCATGCCCTCGCGCGCGAAA
>DATAHD010000364.1:0-3966 GCA_036263395.1 Rhizomicrobium sp.
GTGCAGGCGCCGATCACCGCCTTCGTCATCGTGACGGAAATGACCGACAATCATGCCATGGTCATCCCGCTCATGTGCGCGGCGCTGATCGGCTACGGCGCGTCGAAGATCGTCTGCCCGGAAGGGATCTATCACGCGCTGGCCAAGGGCTTCGCGCATCCGAAGGCGCCGACGGCTCCGCTCTGACGGCCGTCAGCCTCCGCGCGCCTTCTCCTTCGCGGCACGCAGGAGGAAGCGATAGGTCCCGTCGAACACCGTGTCCGTGGATGAAGTCCAGGTCGAGCCCTTGCCCAGCGTCTCGCGGCTGGCATGGATGCGCCGCCCCCTCACTTCGCGTTGCGCCTGCTCGTCGGGCGTCTGCTCGACAAGCGTGAAATCCGGCTCCGCGGGAATGATGATGATCTGCATCATCGGCTCGTCCTTGCGGAAGATGTGCACGGTGCCTTCCGGCGGCGCCTTGAAGACGACGAACGAAATCATCGGCCACCACTCAGTGCGCAACAGCGCGGGCACGGCGACCGGCACAGTGTCGGTCGCATCGGCGTAGAAGCGCGGATGCGGCTCCGTGCGCACGGCAAAGCCCGGGCCGCAATCGAGATCGAGCAGCAATTGATAGGTGTAGAAATTTTCGCCGAAGGCGCGGAATGGCGGCCAGGCGAGCCCCTCGTCGGGCGCCGGCCCCCAGTCACTGTCGAGCTTGACCTTGCCGTCCACCTTGGTGACGCGCAGTTCGTTGTCATACGGGTAGAACACCTCGATGCCGTATTGCGCGCCCTCGGTGAACGGCATGCAGTGCCAGACCTGCTCATGGGAGCCGTCGGCACGCGGATTGGGCTTGCCGCCCCAGCCGGGCATTTCGAGTTTGGTGCGCCGCGGCTTGAGGCCCGCATTGGCCAGGCGATATTTGACGGTTTGCATCAGCGTCCCCCGCGACTACCCCGATAGATCGTATCGCGATCCGGTTTCATGGAACTCCATACCCGCCTCGCGGGTTCCGCTCCCTGCGGCGGACTGGGGCCATGCGGCCTCGCGCGCGTTCAAGGAGATTGAAATGGACAAGAAGATCGCGGGCCTTCTCGGCGCTGTGGCCGGGCTGGCGACGATGAGTGCTGCCAATGCCGCCGTGCAGGATACGACCGTCAATTCGCCGCTGCCGGCGGCGGCCTCCTACGCCGAATTGCTGGCGCCGGTGAGCAACGCCTCGGAGCTGCTGGTCGCTGACGACGCGGCCCGGCTGCAACAGGGTGAGGCGCACGTGCAGTTGGCCCAGTACCACCATCATCACCACCACCATCACCACACCAAGATCATCATCCGCCGCCGTCACTACCATCACCACCATCATCACCCGCGCGTCATCATCCGGCGGTCGCATCATCACCACCATCACCACCACCACAGCATGTTCATGATGGGTGCGCCGAAGAAGGCCTGAGGACCTCGCATCCGATCGATAAGAGCCGCGCGAGCTCCGCGCGGCTCTTCATTTGCAGACTGCCATTTGGCGGTATCCTGTGCCGCCCCACGCGTGTCCTGCACCACCCCCCCCGGTATCGTTTGATCAACATCGGTTGAACGATGCGGCACGTTGTCCGTTGACGCATTGCGCCATGCAGCCCGACCGATGGGCCACACGATTACGCTGCAAACATGAACTCGAGTTGAACGCGGCGATAACGAGGGCTTCAGCGGCGGCCAGTAACATTCAACGATGGGCGATACGCAACCAAGGAGAGCTTCGATGAGACCTTATGCAACCTTTCTTCTGAGCACGGTCGCCGGACTGTGCTTCATGGGCGCCGCGCAGGCCGCGCCAGCGCAGAGCCCGTTGCCGGCGGCTCAGTCCTACGCCGACCTGCTCGAGCCCGTGCAAAACGCCGACGCGGTCCTCCTGGCCGACGACATGGCGCATGCGCAGGCGCAAAAGCCGCTTCTGCAACTCGCGCAGTGGCACCACCACCATCACCACCACCATCATCACCACCACGGCTTCCGCTTCGGCTTCGGGATCGCGGCGCCGCCGGTCTATTACGGCGGCGACTGCTACTGGCGCCGCACCGTCCACATCAATCGCTGGGGCGAGCGCGTCGTGCGGCGCGTCCGCGTCTGCGACTGACGCAGCCGTCCAAGTAGAAAAGGCCGCTCGCGAGAGCGGCCTTTTTATTTGCGCCATCCGACTCGATCTTCAGAAATCGTCGGCGGCAAGCTGCTTGGCGACCGAGGTGCGGAATTGGTGCAGATCGGAGACGCAGGTCGCGTAGCGGTGCGTGCCTCGCTCCAGACCCCACTTGGTGCAGTAGAACTCGCATTCGTGCTCGAACGCGGCGACGCGTTCGGCTTCATTGCGTTGCTGCGCCGCCGGCAGGCCCGGGACCACGAAGACGGCGAAGACGGCGACGCCCGCGAGCAAGCTCGCCCATAGGGCAAGCTCGACGTGATCGTAAATCCGCCCGAGCAGTTTTGCTTTCTGCTCCACCATCGTCACGGTCCCGAAGGCTATTTGCCCATCAATTTGGCATCGAGACTGTAGCGGCCGCCGCCGGTCACGATCAGAACGAGGATGCCGCCGGCGATGGCGATATCCTTGCTGAGGAAGACCCACTGCAAGGTCTGCGCCTGTGCCGGATATTGCCAGTAGAGATGCGCCGTGAGCACTGCGATCACAACGAAGGCGAGCGCGAGCAGCGCGCCCAACCGCGTCGCGAGACCGAGGACCAGCGTCACGACAATGATCCATTCCGCGATATGCGCCAGCGTGGCCATCAGCGCGGGAGCCGGGTAATTCAACGATTTGAGATAGAAGTCGGCAGGTCCGCCGCCTGACACGGTCATCAGGAACACCACGGCGATTAAGATTCGGCCGATCAGCAACAACGTGTCGCGCATGCTGTCGGCAATCCCGTCCAAGCAGGTCGTGTATCGCAGAAGCCCTTGCATGTTTTTCCCCCGGTTTGCATTCCGCGCGGCAAACGCGCGCGGTCGCCCGCAAGTTGGTTTTTATGGTGTGACAATTGTGCGCCTGCCGATGGCACCCTCGCCGCGCGTTCCTGCAAAGGGACTCGGCACGTCCCTGCCCCCGGCGGCTGACCAACTCTACCAGCGCGATCGTCCGCCGCAACGGAACGCGGGATTTACCCCTGCATGAAATTCACATTAAAGCCCCACTATATGTGGTGCCCGCCATATTCTTTTTTCTCAATTTCTCATGATGAAAAGACGGGCATCTGCGTATGGGAGGGCTCATGCCCCCTCGGCCACGTCAGGCTCGACCGGCCGCTCCAGGCCGAGCTGGCGCTCGCGCCAGATCACGAACAGGCCGGCCCCTGCGACGATCACCCCGCCGACATAGACGAGGGCCGCCGGCAATTCCCCGAACACCCACCAGCCGATGAGCAGCGCCCACAGCATCGACGTGTAATCGAATGGCGCCACGACGGAGGCCGAGGCGTGTCGGTAACTCTCAGTCAGGAAGATGTGCGCGATCCCGCCGAGGAAGCCGGTCGCGATCAATTCGGCGAGTTCGACCTCTGTCGGCGTATGCCAGGCAAAGGGCAGCGTCAGCGCCCCGGCGATCGTGCAGATCAGCGAAAAATAAAACACGATGCAGGGCGTTGTCTCGCTCTGCGTCAGTCGGCGGGTCTGGATCACGGTGGCGGCGCTGGAGATCGCCGAGCCGACCGCCAGCACCGCGCCAAACGCCGCGACGTCGGCGCCCAGCGCGGCATAATGGTTCACGTCGAACTGCGGGATCAGCATGACGATGACGCCGACGAAGCCGACCGCCACCGCGGACCAGCGATAGATGCGTACGCGCTCCTTGAGGATCAGCGCCGCCAGCGCGACCGTGATCAGCGGCGAAGCGAAGGAGATGGCGGTGACGTCGGCCATCGGCAGCCGCGTCAGCGCGCCAAAATTGGTGAACATGCCGAAGGTAGACAAGGTGCCGCGGCCAAGCTGGCCGAGCGG
>DATAHD010000365.1:0-8986 GCA_036263395.1 Rhizomicrobium sp.
TGTCCGTATGGGCAATGCCGAGAAACTCGCGATCATTGCGGGGCCTTGCCAGCTCGAGAGCCGCGACCATGCGTTCGAGATCGCGCACGCGCTGAAGGATATGGCGGCGAAGGCCGGGGTGGGGCTCATCTACAAGACGAGCTTCGACAAGGCGAACCGGACGTCTTCGTCCGGCAAGCGCGGGCTGGGGCTGGAGAAGTCGCTGCAGATTTTTGCCGACATCCGCGCCGAGCTTGGGCTGCCAGTGCTGACCGATGTTCACGAACGCGAGCAGTGCGCGGTGGTGGCCGAGGTTGTGGACGTGCTGCAGATCCCGGCGTTCCTGTCACGGCAGACCGATCTGCTGCTCGCGGCGGCGGCGACCGGCAAGGTCGTGAATGTGAAGAAGGGCCAGTTCCTCGCGCCGTGGGACATGAAGAACGCGATCGAGAAGGTGACCGGCGCAGGCAATGCGAATGTCGTCGTCACGGAGCGCGGTGCGAGCTTCGGTTACAACACGCTGGTGGTCGATATGACCGGCTTGCCGGAGATGGCGAAGTTCGGCGCGCCGGTGGTGATGGACGCGACGCACGCGGTGCAGAAGCCTGGCGGGCAGGGTTCCTCCTCCGGCGGCAATCGCGACATGGCGCCGACGATTGCGCGCGCCGCGGTGGCGGCCGGCGTGGCGGCGGTGTTCGTGGAAGTGCATGAAGATCCGGAACGCGCGACACGCGAAGGCCGCTCCGACGGACCCAACATGCTCTATCTCGATACGATCCCGGCATTGCTGGACGATCTGGTCGCAATCGACGCTATTGTAAAAAAGACCCGTCGAATTTGAGCGAAATGCGCTGCGTAGTCGATGCGTTGGCGCAAAGACCCATAAGCGTTCTTCGGAGCTAGCGCGGGACAAGTTCCTTCTCCTTCGGCAGTGTTTACGCCGATAGGCTGGGAGCGTGTGGCATGACGACTTGGAGTAACGCTGTCGATGGCTCGTGGACGAGCGACGCCAAGTGGAGCGATGGCGAGCCGGACGCGTCGAGCGATGCCGCACTCACGGTCGATGGTTTCTATCGCGTCGTTCTCGATACGGCCGCGAGCGCCAACTCGCTTCTGCTGGATGCGACGGGGGCGCGGTTCATCGAATACTCCTGGGGTTCGCTCTCTCTCGCCGGATCGCTGACGGTTTCGGACGGCGTGGCGCGGCTCTCCGGCGCGAACAGCTTCGGCGGCGGTGCGTCGATCACCGGCGGCCTTGTCTATGTGCGCAACGCGGACGCGCTGGGCGACAACACGCTGAGCCTGAGCGGCGGCACGCTGTACTCGACGCCCGCATCGCTCACCTTGGCAGCCGATGCGCTGTCCTTCGCTGGCGAGACGACGATCGGCGCGCGGCACGCCAGCACGCTGGCGATGGGCGGTGAATCGACATCGGTCGATGCGCAGTCGGTGCTGCACTTCGGTTCGTCCTACGCCGATGGCACGGTGGTGTTCTCGGCCGGCGCGACGACGGTGAACGCGCCGCTCAGCCTGGAAGTCGACGGCGGCTGGCTGGTCGCGGGCGACAGCACGGTGTCCGACCTGACCGCGGCGGCAACCAGCACCGGCATCGCGGCGCATACGGCGTTCGACCTCAATGGCTTCGATACGACGATCTTCAATCTGACCGGTGTCGGCAGCGGCGGAGGCACGGTAACCAATTCAAGCGCCTCGCTGGTGGCGCTGCATCTCGGCGGCGGTGATTTTTCGGAAGGCACGGTCGCCGGAAACATCGCGCTCGATATCACGGGCAGCGTGACGTTGTCGGATATCGAGACGACGTCCGGCATCACCATCGAAGGCGCCGGCGCGCTGACCATCGCGGGCGAGCGGATCGGTGTCGCAAATGCGATCGTCGATGAGGGTGAGCTGATCCTGTCCGGCAGCGGTCATGTCGATGGCGATGTGTCCGGCGCAGGCTCGGTGACCAAAACCGGCGACGGGACGTTCACGCTGACCGGCCACAACAGCTATGCCGGCGGCACGGTGATCGAAGGCGGCGCGCTGGCGTTCGCCGGTACCGATGCCCTGGGCAGCGGCTCGGTTACGTTGAGCGACGGCGATCTGGTGAGCGCCGCCAGCCTGCTGCTGACGAGCGAGATCCTCGTCACTGGCACCGGCGGGTTCGAAGCGGCGCATCGCACGGGTCTTACCATCGACAGCCAGGACTTTGCGCTAAGCGACGGCAGCACACTGGTGTTCGGCAGCGCCGACAATGACGGTCTGATCCGTTTCAACCAGAGCGACGTTCTGGAGATGGGCGCCGGCGTCGATGTCGTGGTGGCCGGCGGCAAGTTGCGCCAGAACGAAGATCACTCGCTCTCCGACATCTTCAGCGCCGCCAGCGGCGTGACGATTGAGAGCGGCGCGAAGGTCAACACCAACGGCTTCGATCTCGATGTGGCGAACCTGTCCGGTGATGGCCTGCTAACCAATCGCGATCACCATCTGACGACGTTGACCTTGCATGACGGGACGTCGTTCGACGGCACGATCAATGGCAACATCAATCTGGATGTTGTGGGCAGCGTTGCGCTGACCGGCACAGCCTCCTTCGACGGCACGGCGGAGATTGAGGGACTTCAGTCAAATCTGACGATCGACGGCGTGTTCGGCGCCGACGTCAGCTTCAACCACGGCGGTACGCTGAACCTCGGTGCGAATGCAGACTTCACCGGCACAATCGAAAACTTCGACGGCGACGCGACGATCGACTTTGAGAACATCGGGCCGACCGCGAGCATGGCCTACAACACGGAAAGCCACATCCTCACCATCACCGATGGCGGCCTGGTGCAGGCGCTGCACTTCGGCGGCGACTTTGTCCTCGGCAACTTCTCGCTAAACGACAACGGCAGCGGCGGCTCAGACCTGATCTGGCAGTTCCCGTCGTCTTAGGTCCCAGATATCGTCAGCGGAAGAGGGCGGCGGCTTACGCCGTCGCCATCCACGCCATCACGATGCCGACGAAGCCTAGCAGGATGAGCACGAGCTGCGTCAGCGCGACGATCGTGAAACCGGCGCTGCGTTTCTCCGGCGCCTGCATGTAACCGTTCATGTAGATGAGGCGACCGATCACCCACAGCAGACCGAGCACCGGCGCGATCCAGCCGGAGAACGGAATCGCGAGCGGATGGAAGTAGAGCGTCGCAAGCCACAGCGCGGCGAAGAACACCGGCAGAGTCTCGAGCGTGTTGAGATGGACGCGGATGGCGCGTTCCACCTCGGGATGTCCCGTCATTGCTGGTGCCGCGATCTGATGCTTGCTGCGCATGCGGCCGACATTGATGGCCATATAGATGTGCAGCAGGCACGTCAGCAGCGTGACGATGCCAGTGAGCAGCACCGCGGGCGAGACAAGCATCATGGCGAATTCCCCTCTGTTGGGCCGGTCCGATTCGGCCGGCACCTGGAGGTTAACGATCCGGCGGCGATTTGTCCGCGCAGACGCACGGAACCAGCGGCAGCTCTAGAGAGCCACCGCCGGTGTCATATTGTCTTAGATGAAATCAGTCTTCGTAACCGGAGCCGTCGTCCTGACCCTGGTTCTGGGAACGATTGTGGTGACCGTTCGGCGGTGCGCCGGAATTGTCCGGACCGCTGTTGCCGTAACCGCCCTGTCCGCCGCGGTTGTTGTAGTCGCCCTGATTATCGCCGCCCTGGCCGCCACCGTGGTGACGCTGCTTGCGCTGCTCCAGCTTTGCCAGCATGCGCTGCTGGCGCTCTTGCGGCATGGAATTCCAGCGCTGTTGCAGTTCGGTGAGACGCTGCTGGCGCTGCTGGTCGCTCATCGACTGCCACTCGTTGCGCAGCCGCTGGCGTGTGGCCTGACGCTGGTCCTTGGGAACGCTGCGCAGCTGCTTGTGCATCTGAACGCGCCATACAGCCTTTTGCTGCGCGTTCATGCCGTAGAGGTCATGACGGCCGTGATGCGGCGATTGGTATTCCGACTGCGCCGGTCCACCATAGTTGCCGGCGGGCGCGTCGTAGTTGTTCTGGGCGTATGCAGCAGGCGCCAGAAGGAGCAGCGGAACCGCCGCGGCAAGCAGGTGGGTACGGAAACGTGTCATTCGACAATTGGCCTTCGAGTGAGTCAGCCCCTCACGCGCAAGCGAGGCATAGCGCCGCTTGATGGCAACTATACCATCCCCTAGAAGCAACGACTTCAAGGCAATTTCATGTCAGGGACGATTAAATGACCGCCATCGTTGATATTTCGGCTCGGGAAATCCTCGACAGCCGTGGAAATCCGACCGTGGAAGTCGATGTCCGTCTGGAAGACGGCGCGCTTGGCCGGGCAGCGGTTCCGTCGGGTGCATCCACCGGGGCGCACGAGGCGGTCGAGCTGCGCGATGGCGGCAAGCGCTACGGCGGCAAGGGCGTCGAGAAAGCGGTGGCCGCGGTCAACGGCGAGATTTTCGACGCGATCTGCGGTCTGGATGCGGCGGAGCAGGTGCGCATCGACCGGATGATGTGCGAACTCGATGGCACGCCGAACAAGGCGCGTCTCGGTGCGAACGCGATCCTCGGCGTGTCGCTGGCGGTGGCGAAAGCTGAGGCGAACTCACTCGACCTGCCGCTGTATCGCTATGTCGGCGGGGCGAAGGCGCAGGTGTTGCCGGTGCCGATGATGAACATCATCAATGGCGGCGTGCATGCCGACAATCCGATCGACTTCCAGGAATTCATGATCATGCCGGCGGGGGCGTCGTCGTTCCGCGAAGGTCTGCGCATGGGCGCGGAAGTGTTCCACACACTGAAGAAGGCGCTGCACGATGCCGGACACAACACCAATGTCGGCGACGAAGGTGGCTTTGCGCCGAACCTGAAGACGCCGGACGAGGCGCTGGGCTTCATCGCGAAGGCGGTGGAGAAGGCGGGCTACAAACTGGGCGACGACATCTACTTCGCCCTCGATCCGGCTTCGACGGAGTTCTTCAAGGACGGCAAGTACGTCATGGAAGGCGCGGGACAGACGCTGTCGCCGGGCGAGATGGCGCGCGTGTATGAGGATCTGTGCAAACGCTATCCGATCATCTCGATCGAAGACGGCATGGCCGAGGACGATTGGGAAGGCTGGAAGGCGATCACGGATGCGATCGGCAGCAAGGTGCAGCTAGTCGGCGACGATCTGTTCGTGACGAACGTGAAGCGTTTGCGTGAAGGCTTTGCCAAGGGGGTGGCCAACGCCGTGCTGGTGAAGGTGAATCAGATCGGTTCGCTGACCGAGACGCTCGACACCGTCGAGACCGCGCATAAGAACGCCTATCGCGCGGTGATGAGCCATCGTTCGGGCGAGACGGAAGATTCGACGATTGCCGATCTGGCGGTGGCGACCAACTGCGGCCAGATCAAGACGGGCTCGCTGGCGCGATCCGACCGGCTTGCGAAGTACAACCAGCTGCTGCGCATCGAAGAGATGCTGGGCGACACCGCGATCTATGCGGGGAAGGCGATCCTGAAGGGCTGACGTGCACGCCTGAGTGGTATAGGATGCGGTCATGACTCAAGACGAAATCGACGCTGTCCTCAATCGCGTGCGCTCCTGGCCGAAGGAGCGGCAGGAGGATTTGGTCGGCTGGATCAACGCGCTTGAGGATCTGGATGAGGGTGACTACGAGTTGACGGAAGAAGAGCGTGCGGACCTGGACGCTGCCGAAGAAGAAGTTCGCCGCGGTGAGATCGCAACCGACGAGCAAGTGAAGGCGCTGTTGGACCGCTATCGCTGATGCGTGTTCGCCTATCGCTGCGTGCCTTTCTGCAGCTTCAGCAGATTCTCCGATACACTGCGCAAGAAAGCCCGCCGGCGCGGCCAGCATCAGTGCCCGGATCACGGAATTGCTTGCGCTCCTGGCGGAGAACCCAAACTTCGGCAGAAAGATTCCACGCAGGAAGCAGCGCCGGTTGGTTCTGCGCGAGCATCCCTACCTCATCTACTATGAGGTCGAGAGTGGTGAGATCGTGATAACCCGCATTCGGCACGCAGCTCGAAGGCGTGCTGCATTCCACGAACCGACGGGCGATTTTCGCGTCTGAGCGCAACGCGTCGAAGTGTTAATTCATCGAACCGTCGCTTTAACGATAAACTGCTTGACCGAGCGAATCGGTGTGTGATTCGTTCGTTGCATGAGATTGCGTCGTAGCGTGACCCGTTTCTTTACTGCCTCGATCGTGCCCGCGATTTGCGTGGCCGTGATCGGTTATTTTGGCTACGCCGCCGTATGGGGCGAGCGCGGGGCGTTTGCGCTTGCGAACGCGCGCACAGCAATCGGCATTCGGGAACAGCAGCTGGCGCAAGTTCGTGACACACGCGTGCGTTTGCAGCACAGAATTGGGCTTCTGGAACCCGGTCATGTCGATCAGGACCTTGTCGAGGAACTGGCACGCGGCGATCTGATGGACGGTCAGCCGGGCCAGGTCGCAATCCCACGCACCGCGCACTAGACGCGGGGGAAACCTCGGCGTTTCGTGACGTTTCTTCAAAGCTTGCCATCCCGGTCCGCGCTTGCCACAAAACCAAGGCAGATTTGAAAGAACACTCTATGGCCGATGCTGAGGCCAAGGCGGCTGCCCCCGCCCATGATCTCAAGAAGTTTTACCGCGACATGCTTCTCATCCGCCGCTTCGAAGAGCGTGCGGGCCAGCTTTACGGCATGGGACTGATCGGCGGGTTTTGCCATCTCTATATCGGTCAGGAAGCTGTGGTCGTCGGTATGCAGTCGGCAGCCGGGCCGGACGACCAAGTCATCACTGCCTACCGCGACCACGGCCACATGCTGGCCTGTGGCATGGACCCGAAAGGCGTCATGGCGGAACTGACCGGGCGGCACTCGGGCCTCTCCAAAGGCAAGGGCGGCTCGATGCACATGTTCAGTGCGGAGAAGCGGTTCTATGGCGGCCACGGCATCGTCGGCGCGCAGGTGCCGCTAGGGTCGGGCCTTGCCTTCGCGAACAAGTATCGCGGCAACAAGGCGGTGAGCTTCACCTATTTCGGCGACGGCGCATCGAACCAGGGTCAGGTGTACGAGGCGTTCAATATGGCCGAGCTGTGGAAGCTGCCGGTCATCTACATCATCGAGAACAACCAATACGCGATGGGCACGAGCGTCGAGCGCTCGAGTGCCGAGCAGCATTTCTACAAGCGCGGCGCCTCGTTCAACATTCCGGGCAGGGAAGTGGACGGCATGGATGTCGAGGCGGTGGCCGCGGCCGGTGCCGACGCGGTGAAATGGTGTCGCGAGGGAAATGGCCCGATCATTCTGGAGCTCAAGACCTATCGCTATCGCGGGCACTCGATGAGCGACCCGGCGAAGTATCGCAAGCGCGAGGAGGTCGAGGAGGTGCGCAAGAAGCGCGATCCGATCGAACACCTTGGCCTGAAACTGGTCGAAGAGAAGCTGGCGACGGAAGACGATCTGAAAGCGATCGACAAAGAAATCCGCGCGATCGTCACCCAGGCTGCGGAGTTCGCGACGGAGAGTCCGGAGCCCGATCCGGCCGAGCTTTATACGGATGTGCTGGCATGACCGACATTCTCATGCCTGCGCTGTCGCCCACGATGGAAGAGGGCAAGCTGGCCAAGTGGCTGGTGAAGGAAGGCGACGCCGTCAAGTCGGGCGACATCCTGGCCGAGATCGAAACCGACAAGGCGACGATGGAGTTCGAAGCCGTCGATGAAGGCAAGATCGGCAAGCTGCTCGTCCCGGAAGGTACTGAGGGCGTGAAGGTCAATCAGCCGATTGCGACGCTGGTCGGCGAAGGCGAGAAAGCGAGCGCGGCGGCGGCCACGAAGGCGGAGACGCCGGCGGGCGAACCGAAGCGTGAGGCGGTTGCCAAGACTGTTACGCCCGAGACGCCGAAGGATGTGACGCCGCGGCCCGTCGCGCCGCGCGAAGGCGGAGACGTGGCGACCGCTGCGCTTGCCGATCCCGAAGTGCCGGAAGGCACCGAGATGGTGACCATGACGGTGCGCGAGGCGCTGCGCGATGCGATGGCGGAAGAGATGCGCCGCGACGACACTGTGTTCCTGATGGGCGAAGAGGTCGGTCAGTATCAGGGTGCCTACAAGATTTCGCAGGGCCTGCTGGATGAGTTCGGTGCGCGCCGCGTGATCGATACACCGATCACCGAGCATGGCTTCGCCGGGCTTGGCGTCGGTGCGGGGTTTGCGGGGCTGAAACCGATCGTCGAGTTCATGACGATGAACTTCGCGATGCAGGCGATCGACCAGATCATCAACTCGGCGGCGAAGACGCGTTACATGTCGGGCGGGCAGATGGGCTGCTCCATCGTGTTTCGCGGGCCGAACGGGCCGGCGGCACGCGTGGGCGCGCAGCACAGCCAGGATTATTCGGCGTGGTATGCGCATGTGCCGGGGCTAAAGGTGATTGCGCCGTACTTCGCGGCCGACGCGAAGGGGCTGATGAAAGCGGCGATCCGCGATCCGAATCCGGTGGTGTTTCTGGAGAACGAGATCGTCTATGGCCGGTCCTTCCCGGTGCCGAAGCTGGACGACTTTGTGCTGCCCATCGGCAAGGCGCGTGTCGTGCGACCGGGCAAGGATGTGACCATCGCAGCCTATTCGATCTGCGTCGGGCTCGCGCTCGAAGCCGCGGAGCTTCTGGCGAAAGAGGGCATTGAGGCGGAGATCGTCGATATGCGCACTCTGCGACCGCTGGATACCGACACGGTGGTGCAGTCGGTGCGCAAGACCAACCGTCTGGTAACGGTTGAGCAGGGCTGGCCGACATGTTCGATCGGTTCGGAAATCTGTGCGCGGGTGACGAGCGAAGCCTTCGACTGGCTCGACGCCCCGCCGACCAAGGTAACGGGCAAGGACGTGCCGATGCCGTATGCGGCGAACCTCGAGAAGCTGGCACTGCCGCATGCGGACGACGTGATCGCAGCGGTTAAAGCCGTCTGCTATCGTTAGCCAGATGCTCAAGGATCAAACAACAGAAGACCGGTT